>JBPEXC010000364.1:0-39151 GCA_052032035.1 Acidimicrobiales bacterium
GTCGACGGGCTGCGAGCCGATCTGGGTGAGGCGATCGCCGACGGCGCCACGGTCCACGACATCGAGGAGCGGTTCGGGCCGCCGCGACGGTTGGCGGTCCACGTGACCGAGGGCCTTCAGCGTCCGTCGTGGATGCGGGGCGGGTTCGCAGCGCTCGCCGCACTGGTGGTGGCCATGGTCATGCACGCGATCGTCGCCGAGGCGTTCATCGCCGGCTTCGAGGCCACAGCGTCGCCCGGTGACGCGGCCGAGTGGTCGGGATTGGGGTTCTTCGCCGAAGCCACGATGGGCGACGACGGACGGGCCTCGTCGATCGGGATGGGTGGCTGGGCGATGCTCGTCGCACCCGTCCTCGGCTTCGTGCTCGGTTCGCGGATCTGGCGGCTGCGACGTGCTGCGGTGCGGGCTGCGGCAGTTCTCTGATCAGCCCAGTTCTGATCAGCCCAGTTCTACTGCCAGATCGTTGGCCAAGTCGGCAGCGGTCTCGAGGACGGCGTCGGCGAGGTCGGGGAGGAGCGCCGGCGTGAACCGGCTCGACGGGAGACCGACCGAGATGCCGCACACCGGCGTGCCGTCGGGGCCCGGCACGGCGGCGCCGACGGCCGTCACGCCGTCCTCGGTGGCGTTGCGGTTGACCGCATAGCCATCGGCCCGGACCCGGGCGAGGCGGCGGTGGAGGGCGCGGGGGTCGACACCGGCGTCTCCGGCCACCTCGGCGTAGACCTCGGCCAGCTCGGCCGCCGACAGGGCGGCCAGCATCGCCCGACCCGCCGAGGTGAGGTGAGCCGGGAGCGACGTGCCACTGCGATCGCCGACGCGGAGCGCCCGGTCCGACTCGACCGTGGTGACGAACCGGGTCTCGGCGCCGACCCGCACGAACAGGTTGCTCGACTCGCCGGTGCGGTCGGTGAGCTCCCGCAGGCGGGGTGGGCCGACCGTTCGCAACAGCGCCAGCGGAGCATCGGCGGCGCGGGCCGCTCGCAACACCGATCCCGGCCCGTAGGTGCGGTCGGGCAACTGCTCGGCGAAGTCGCGGTAGACGAGCATCGCCAGCAGACGGTGGGCACCCGACGCAGAGATGCCCAGGGTCTCGGCCGCTTCGGTCACCCCGACCGAGCCCTCCTGCTGCAGCAGAGTCGCCAGCCGCAGCGCCCGGTCGACCGACTCGATGGCATATGCGGGGCGGTTCTTCACAGCAGAAGAACCTATCCCACCGACCAGAACCCGTGGCAGGGTGCCGCATGCAGTTTCATCGAGACGGCTTCCGCCACGGTGACCCGAGGATCGCCGACCGTCCGTTGCCGACCGACGTCGACGTGCTCGTCGTCGGGTCCGGGCCGGCCGGACTCACGCTCGCCGCCCAGCTCAGCGTGTTCCCCGAGCTGCGGGTCTGCCTGGCCGAGGCCAAGCCGGGGCCGATGCAGCTCGGCCAGGCCGACGGCATCGCCTGTCGCACCGTCGAGATGTTCGAGGCGTTCGGGTTCGCCCGCGACGTGATGGAGGAGGCGTACTGGGTGAACGAGGTCGTCTTCTGGAAGCCCGACCCCGACGATCCCCGCAGGATCCGACGCAACGACCGCATCCTCGACGTCGAGCCCGGCCTGTCGGAGATGCCCCACCTGATCCTCAACCAGGCACGCATCCACGACCGCTTCCTCGAGTTCATGGCCAACGGCCCGAGCCGGCTCGAACCTCACTACGCCCGCCGGCTCGTCGACCTCGACTGGGGTGACGACGGTCCGGTCACCGCTCGCTTCGACACCGGCGAGACCGTGCGGGCCGGCGTGGTGGTGGGCTGTGACGGTGCCCGCAGTCAGGTGCGGCGCAGCCTCGGCTACGAGCTCGTCGGCGACGCCGCCAACCAGGCGTGGGGCGTCATGGACGTCCTCGCCGTCACCGACTTCCCCGACATCCGCTACAAGGCGGTGATCCACTCGGCCGACGAGGGCAACCTCCTCGTCATCCCCCGCGAGGGCGGCCACCTCGTGCGCCTCTACATCGAACTCGACGAGCTGGCGGCCGGGCAGCGGGTGGCCGACACCTCGCTCGGCCTCGATGACCTGATCGCGACCGCCGGCCGGGTCCTGGCGCCCTACGAGCTCGACGTGAAGGAGGTGGCGTGGTGGTCGATCTACGAGATCGGCCAGCGGCTCTGCGACCGATTCGACGGGGCACCCGATCCCGACGGTGTGCCCCGGGTGTTCATCGCCGGCGACGCCTGCCACACCCACAGCCCCAAGGCCGGGCAGGGCATGAACGTGTCGGTGCGCGACGCCTTCAACCTCGGCTGGAAGCTGGCCGCCGTGCTGCGGGGCGAGGCCCGTCCCGAGCTGCTCCACACCTATGGGGCGGAACGCCGGGCCGTCGCCCGGGAACTGATCGACTTCGACCGTCGCCTGGCCGCCATGTTCTCCGCGCCGCCCAAGACGTCGCCCGACGACCCCGACGGCATCGACCCCGCCGAGTTCCAGGCCTACTTCCAGCAGCAGGGCCGGTTCACCGCCGGGGTCGCGACCCGCTACGAGCCCTCGGTGATCACCGCCGCCGGGCCGGCCCAGGAGCTGGCGACCGGGTTCGAGGTCGGCACGCGCTTCCACTCGGCCCCGGTGTTGCGAGTGGCCGACGGTCGGCCGCTCCACCTCGGCCACGTCGCCCGAGCCGACGGCCGCTGGCGGCTCTATGCCTTCGCCGATCCCGACCGGACGAGGCTCGAGCGGCTGTGCGCGGCGGCGCCTCCGGGTGTCGACCTGCGGGCGATCCTGCAGGGGTCGCACCACGACGTCGAGCTCGGCGACCTGCCTGCGGCACTGCGGCCGGCGGTCGGGCGGCTGGGCTTGATCGACTACGAGAGGGTGTTCGTCGCCGACCCGGCGGGGCCCGACGTGTTCGACCTGCGGGGCGTCGACCGCGCCCACGGGGCGGCGGTGGTGGTGCGACCCGACCAGCACGTCGCCGGGGTGTGGCCCCTCGACGCTGCCGCCGAGATCGCGGCCTTCCTCGACGGGTTCGGCTACAGGTCGTCGAACGGAGCGGCGTAGGTGAACGGTCGGGCGAACGCCGGATCCCACGAGCTGAGCGGCAGCGCCTGGAAGTAGTGGCCCCACGCCGGGTCGGGCGGATCGATGCCCAGTTCGCTCGACGCCGCGAACCCGAAGCGCCGGTAGTAGACGGGGTCGCCGAGCAGGGCGATGAAGGGTTCGTCGAGGGCGTCGGCGGCCCCGATCATTGCGTGCATCAGGGCCGAGCCGACGCCGCTGCGCTGGAGGTCGGGCCGCACGGCGATCGGCCCGAGGCCAATTCCGGCCTCAGGGCTGCGGGTGGCGACCGCGTGGCCGACGATCCGGCCGTCGAGTTCGGCCACCCACGACAGTGCCGGCACCCAGCCTTCGCAGGTGCGCAGGGCGTCGAGCAGGTCGGCCTCGATCGGTTCGTCGGCGCCCTCGGGCGTGGGGAACGCGGCGGCGTGGGTGGCCCGGGCCGCGTCGTGGTCGGCGGCGACTTCGCGGCGGAGGATGAGCGGAGCCATCGCCGGACTCTAGGCTCTCGCCGTGGCCTGGACCTGTCCCGATTGCGAGCGCCGGTTCGGCGCCACGAAGCAAGGCCACATGTGTCGACCCGGGGTGACGATCGAGAGCTTCTTCGCCAACGCCCGCCCGGAGGCCGAACCGATCCACCGGATCGTGGCCGCCCATCTCGAGGGGCTCGACGGGGGCGACCTGATCATCGATCCGCTCGAGACCAAGGTGCTGTTCAAGAACGGCCCGACCTTCGCCATCCTCGACTCGAAGACGAAGTGGGTGGCCCTCGGGTTCACGGTGCGGCGCCGGCTCGACAGCGACCGCTTCTCGCGCAAGGTCACCGAGTACCAGGGTCGCTTCCACCACGTGGTCAACCTGACCGACCCGGCCCAGGTCGACGACGAACTGCTCGGCTGGCTGACCGAGGCGTTCTACCGCGACGACCAGCCCGAGGGCAGTGATGCCGCCGACGCCGGCGGGGACGGCATGGTCCCCGACGACGTCGACATCGATTTCTAAGCGGCCCGGTTCGGAGCGACGACGACCGGCAGGCCGGTGGCGGCGGTCGAGCGGCGCAGCGAGCGACGCTCCGACAGGCGGCGGGGCAGGGCGATGGCGGTGGTGGTCGGGGTGACGTAGCGGCCGAGTTCGACCGAGCCGCGGTGGCCGTGGAGGGCGGTCGCCACCGTGCCGGGCCCGACCTGGCGTTCGAGGTCGTAGCGGAGGCGACCGAGCACGATCTCCTCGGCCTCGCCGCGAGGCAGGTTGGCGGCCCGGGCGAAGTCGTCGATCTCACGCTGGAGGCGCTTGGACACCATCAGCACGACCTGGGCGGTGCCGCCCCTGGCGACGTGGTCGCGGGCGAGGTCGAGGGTGGTGTCGTCGTCGGCGGTCGACTCGACGACGGTGAGGAGGTGGTCGGGGGCGGAGGCAGGGGTGGGGGCGTGGGTGACAGTCATCGGGTGACCTCGGGGCTGGTCGGGGTGGGGGCAGATGTCGGCACCTGGAGGACGAGATCCCAGAGGTACTCGTCGGTGATCGGCGTGCCGGTGAGGAGGAGGCGGTAGTAGATCGGACCGAACAGGCGGTCGAGCACGATCTCGAGATCGGTGTCCGGCTCGCCTCCCGCGATGTCGCGGACGAGATCGACGGCCAGGTCGCGGCGGCGGAGCCAGAACCCCTGGAAGGCGGCGGCCAGCTCGGCGTCGCGGGCGGCGGCGCCGACCACGCCGGCCACCAGTCCGCCGAAGTCGGTGGTGGTGCAGAGCCGGACGATGTCCTTCAGGTAGACGAACAGGTTGAAGTAGGGGTCGAGCTCGAGCTGGGCCGGGCGCACGGCGTGGCGCGCGAGCCGATCGACCAGGTCGACGGCGAGGGCGTCCTTGCCCGACCAACGTCGGTAGATCGTGTCCTTGCCGACGCCGGCGACCTTGGAGATCTCGTCGATCGTGGCGCCGGTGTATCCCCGGCGGGCGATGACGGTGCGCGCTGCCTCGAGGATGCGAGCGTCTCGCTCGGGATCTCGGGGGCGACCACGCTGCACGGTCATGCGTTCACATTAACCAAACGACATCGTTTGATAAACGGGTCAGGGGTCACAGGCCTGCTTCACTGGGGCGATGACCGACGACGAGATCGAACTCGCGGTGCGCCGACTGCTCGACGCCTACGCCCACGCCTGCGACACCGACGACGCCGCCGCGGTGGCGGCCTTGTTCACCGACGACGGTGAGCTCCGCTACGGCGACCGGACCTGGACCGGTGACGAGATCGAGGCGTTCTACGCCGCCCGGCTCGACCTGCCGTCGCTCCACCTCACGACCGGTCTGCGGTGGGACCGGCGTGACGCCGCCGACGGGGTGATCCTCGTCGATTCGACGTGTGGCTTCCTCGCCGTCGAGTATCCCGACGACCGGACGTCGTTGGCGATGGGGCGCTACGTCGACGAGATCCGGATCGAGGCAGGCGCGGCGCGGTTCGCGGCCCGTCGACTCCTTCCCGCCGGTCGACGCAACGTCGGCTGAACCGCCGCACTACGGTGCGGGCACCAGGTCAGCCCGTACGTCCCAGGAGACCCACATGACCATCCAGATCGGCGATTCCCTTCCCTCGGCCACCCTCCAGGAGGGCAACCCCGGCAACACCGTCGACACCGCCGAGGCCCTCGGTACCGGCAAGGCCCTCGTGTTCGCCGTGCCCGGCGCCTTCACCCCGGGCTGCTCCCAGACCCACCTGCCGGGCTACGTCAACGACTACGACGCCATCAAGGCCAAGGGGGTCGACACGATCGCCTGCATCTCGGTCAACGACGCGTTCGTCATGCAGGCATGGGGTGAGGCCCACGAGGTCGGCGACAAGATCCGCATGCTGGCCGACCCGCTGGGCGAGTTCACCAAGGCCGTCGGCCTCGACGTCGACGCCGCCGTGCTCGGTGGGCTGCGCTCGAAGCGCTACGCGATGGTCGTCGAGGACGGCACCGTCACCCAGCTCGAGGTGGAGCCCGACGGGTTCGGCCTCACCTGCTCGCTGTCGGAGTCGATCGTCGACAAGCTCTGAGCCGGAGTTCGTCCTGAGCGACGTCGCACCGACCGTCATCGTCGCCCGGCGGGTCGCCGCCGGGCGCGAGGCGGACTACCGCCGCTGGGCCGAACACATCTCGGCCGTCGCCGCCACCTTCCCCGGCCACCTCGGCGCCGACCTCCAGCCGCCCGGGCCGGCCCATCCCGACGACTGGGTGATCGTCTACCGCTTCGACACCCAGGAACACCTCGACGCCTGGCTGGCGTCGCCCGAACGGGCCGACCTGGTCGCCGAGGGAGCGCCCCTGATCGACGGGGAACCCAACGAGCATCGCATCGCCCGCCCGCTGCCGACCGCCGAGGCGGCGACGGCCGTCTTCTCCCAGCGGGTCCCGCCCGAGCAGGTGGAGGCCTTCCGGCGGTGGCACGTCGAGGCCTCGCTCCTGGTCGGGCAGTTCCCCGGGTTCCTCCACTCCGAGTTGGTCGAACCGGTGGCCGGGGTCCAGGACGACCACGTCATCGCCATCACGTTCGACTCGCGAGCGTCGCTCGACCGGTGGCTGGCGTCCCCGGAGCGGGCCGAGCTGCTGACCTCGCTCGGGGACCTGGTGGAGGGCGACCGGACGACCAGCGTGGTCGGGGGCTTCGGCGGCTGGTTCGACCTGCCGGACCGGGCGCCCCGGAAGCACAAGCAGGCCGTCGCCGTGCTGGTGGCGCTCTTCCCGACGTCGCTCGCCCTGTCGTGGGCGTTCCGCACGATCGATCACGGCCTGCCGTGGCCGGCGGTGGTGTTCCTCTCGAACGTGCTCGGCATCGTCGCACTCACCTGGGTGCTGATGCCTCGGGTCACCCGAGCCCTGTCGGGCTGGCTCAACCGCTGACGTCGTCGAGGGCGGTGATCCGCTCGGGGCTGAGGCGGACGATGAGCTCGCCGGGGACGCCGTTGCGAGCGCCGAACTCCTCGGCCCGGTCCGCACCCATGTAGCGGCCGCCGATCTCGGTGGCGACCGCCCGCACCCGGTCGAGGTCGTCGTCGAAGGAGACGGTGGCGTCGATCTTGACGAACGCGTACGGCGGCGCCTCGTCGTCGACGACCAGGCAGGCCCGTCCCTCTCGGCGCAGTGCCTTGGCCTTGCCGGTGTCGTCGCCGGTGTTGAACACCACGTCGTCGCCGTCGAGCACGAACCAGATCGGGGCGACGTGGGGCCGACCGTCGGCCCCGACCCACGCCAGCTTGCCGGTGCGGGTGCCCTCGGAGAGGAAGGCGGTGATCTCGTCGGGGGTCATCGTTCGCATGGTCCGTGCAACCGCCGGACCCGGGTGATCCATCCGTGATCACCCGGGTGAGATCGGCGGGGGAGGGAATCGCTCTCCTGCGGTGCCTCGCGAAGGTGATCACATGCTCACCGTCACCTCACTCACCAAGTCCTACGGCGATCACGTCGTGGTCGACGATCTCACCTTCGTGGTGCCCGCCGGTCGTGTGACCGGGTTCGTCGGCCCGAACGGCGCCGGCAAGTCCACCACCATGCGCATGATGGTCGGCCTCACCCGGCCCGACCACGGCGACGTCCGCTACGGCGACGTCCCCTACCACCGGCTGCCCCGGCCGGGGAAGGTCGTCGGCGCCGCCCTCAGCGCCGCCGCCCACCCCGGCCGCACCGCCCGTGACCACCTCCGTTCCCTCGCCGCCGCCGGCGACGTGCCCCGCAGCCGCATCGACGAGGTGCTCGCCGACGTCGGGCTGACCGCCGCCGCCGATCAGCGGGTGGGCGGGTTCTCGCTCGGGATGGGGCAGCGCCTGGCGCTCGCCGCCGCCGTGCTCAACCGACCCGACGTGTTGCTGCTCGACGAGCCGGCCAACGGGCTCGATCCCGACGGCATCCGCTGGCTGCGCCGCTTCCTCCGCTCCTACGCGGATGCCGGTGGTGCCGTGTTCGTGTCGAGCCACCTGATCGCCGAACTCTCCATGTTCGCCGACGACGTGGTCGTGATCGGTGGCGGTCGCCTGCTCGCCGCCGCCCCGATCGACGAGATCATGCAGGCCGGCGAGCCGCCCGTGCTCGTCGAGACCCCCGACGCCGGCGACCTCTGCCGCCTCCTCGAGGGCAACGGCCTGGTCGTCGAACGCACCGGCCACACCGTGCGGGCCTCGGGGACGACCCGCAGCGAGGTCGCCCAGCTCGCCCTCGACCACCACCTCCGCCTCGACCGCCTCACCGACGAGGAGCGGTCGCTCGAGGACATCCTCGTCGACCTCACCGCCCACGCCGCCGACTTCGCCTCCGGGAGCCTCCGATGACTGTCACGATTACCGCTCAGACCAACACCGCTCAGACCTTCACCCCACTGCTCGCCACGCTGCGGGCCGAGACGATCAAGCTCGCGACCGTGCGGGCCACCCGCGTGATCGCCGGACTGACGATCGGGGTCGGCGGGTTCGCCGCCTTCGCCGTCGCCCGGTTCGTCGAGGACGAACCCCTCTACGTCGCCAACGTGTTCGGCTTCTCCACCGTGTTCACCGCCGTCTTCGCCGCCGTGGCAGCGATCCTGATCCACACCAGCGACGCCGAGCACGGCACCCTGGCCCAGGCCTTCGTCGCCCAGCCCCGCCGGGCCCGGGTGCTGGCGGCCAAGTTGGTGGTCGCCGTCGGGTTCGCAGCGCTGCTGTGCGTCGGCGGGTTGGCGGCCGGCACCGCCGGCTCGTTGCTCGGCGGACTCGGCTGGGAGCACGCCGACACGATCCCCGGCATCGTCGGGTGGTCGCTGGGCTTCTCGGCGCTCGCCGCCGTGCTCGGCCTCGGCCTCGGGTTCGCCGCCCGCCAGGGGGCGGCTGCGATCTCCGGGCTGCTCGTGTGGTGGCTGGTCGTCGAGAACATCGTGATGGCGTTCGCGAAGCCGACCGTGGCCCGCTACCTGCCCTTCGTCGCCGGCAACGGGATGCTCGGCTTCGACGCCGACGACGCCGGCGCCGACTTCTTCGGCCCGGAGACGAGCGCCGTCATCTTCGGGGCCTATGCCCTGGTCGTGTTGGGTGTCGGGATCGTCGTCGCTCGCCGCACCGAACCGTGAACCGGACCGTGAGCCGGACCGTACGACTGTCCGGGTTTCACATTCGGGGCGAGGGAGGACAAGGATGGGATCCATGTCCTCCCTCGCCGATTTCGACGCCATCACCCTCACCGGGCAGCCCCAGGACCTCGGCGACTACGCCGGCAAGGTCGTGCTGGTGGTCAACACCGCCTCGAAGTGTGGGTTCACCCCCCAGTACGCAGGGCTCCAGGAGCTCCACGAGCGCTACGGCGACGAGGGCCTGGTGATCCTCGGCTTCCCGTGCAATCAGTTCGGGAAGCAGGAGCCGGGTGAGAGCGACGACATCTCGGAGTTCTGCCAGATCAACTACGGCGTGACCTTCCAGATGTTCTCCAAGGTCGACGTCAACGGCGACAACGCCCATCCGCTGTTCGACTGGCTCAAGTCGCAGCAGGGCGGCCTGCTCGGCGACCGGATCAAGTGGAACTTCACGAAGTTCCTGATCGGCAAGGACGGTCAGGTCCTCGGGCGGTATGCGCCGAAGACCACCCCGGCCAAGCTGGCCGACGACATCGAGGCCGCACTCGCCGCCTGATTCATGTTCGGGCGGCAGCGGTCGAGCATGCGTCCATGGACCGCACGCGCCCGTGGTGGCACCTGGTCGTTGCGTTGATCGCCGTCACCGGCGTGGCCGCCGCGTGCTCGGGCGGCGACGACGAGGGCTCCGCCATCGACGACTCGGCGATGGATGAGGAGTCCGGCGACGAGGGTGAGGCCGCCGAGGCCGCCGAGACGACGACCACCGAGACCGTTCCCGACACGATCGCATTGGACGAGGGAGCACTCGAAGAAGGAGCAGAGGACGAGGGGGACGATGCCGCGACCACGACGACGGCAGCCCCGACGACCACCGGCCAGCCGACGACGACCCAGCCGGCGACCACGTCGACGGCGATCTACGAGCTGGCCGACGGGGCGGGGTGCACGCCCGGCTTCGACGGGGCGCTGCCCGACGGTCGCTGGTACGGCTTCGTGACGATGATGACCGAGACGTCGGTCGAGTTCGACCTGGCGTGTCACTACTCCGGTTCGGCCGTGAGCGCTGCCGGCGGCACGGGCGCCACGCACGTCACCAACGAGAACGACACCCTGCGCACGGTGGCCGTCGCGGCCGAGGCCAACGTCACCTGGTACCCGTCGATGGACCCGGCCGACGAGGTGGTCGGGACCTACGCCGACTGGATGGCCGGGCGAGCCGAGGTGGCGGTCGCCGACCGCCCCGGCGTGTGGCTCGACACGGTGAGCGGCGCCGTCGTGATCGTCACTGAGGAACTCAGCGAGTAGTCGCGGTGCTCAGCGAGTAGTCGCGGACCTGGGTTGAGGACGATCAGCGCTTGAAGTAGCGCAGCGTCGTCACGGGGGTGAAGCCGAGGGATCGGGCGAGGGCGGCCGACCCGAGGTTGTCGTCGGTCTGGCGATAGAGGGGTTCGACCCCCTCGGCCAGGAGGGCCCGGGCCGTCTCGACGACCGCGGCGCGGCCGAGGCCCTTGCCGCGTGCGTCGGCGGCGACCAACACACCGATGTCGCCGAAGCGACGCTCGCCGAAGGGCTCGTCCCAGTCCCAGGGGGCGGCCGACGCCCAGGCGACGATCCGGCCGGAGCGGTCGCTGATCACCCGGATGGCGAACTCCTGGAAGTCGTCGAGTTCGTCGAGGGCGGCCTCCTCGACGTCGTCGGGGTCGCACGATTCGGTGAACGCGGTGACGCGCTCGAGCGTCGCCGGGTCGGCAGGGTCGAGCGCCTCGAACGCGAGGCCGTCGGGCAGCGTGGCGGGCTCGGGGAGCGAGTCGTCGGCGAGGAGTCGCATCGTGGCGTCGGCGACGAACTCGAACCCGGCCGTCTCGGCGAACGCGAACAGCTCGTCGGCGGTGGGGGCGGTGCGCCGCTCGGCGAGGGGGGCGAAGGCGTCGACGACGGCGGGGTCGGCCCAGACGAGGAGGTGGTCGTCGACCGAGTAGCAGGCGGCGGCGCCGGAGTCGGCCCGATCGTCACGCCCGATCGGAGTGACACCGGGGTCGACGAAGGTGGACGGATCGAGGTCGACGGTGGCGGCGAGGCCGGCGAGGAAGCGGGCTCGTTGGGTGTCGTGGCGAGTCACGGGCGACAGGCTAGGGGCGGTCGTCGTGCCGCCCTCGTGCGTGGCACGATGCGGGCATGACATCGGTCTCCCTGCGCCTGGTGATGCTCGGCGGTCTCCTCCTGGCCGTCGCCTGTTCGGGCGGGTCCGACGCCGCCGACACGACCACGACCGAGTCGACCACGACGACCACGACCGAGGCGGCGACCACCACGTCGACCGTCACCACGACGACGACCCCCACGACCGCGCCGACCACGACCACGTCGACCACGACCGCCCCGACCACGACGTTGGTGGTGACCGACCTGGCCGAGGGGTCGGGGTGCACCCCCGGCGACGGTCCGCTGCCGGACGGTCGGTGGTTCGGCTACGTCGAGGCCACCGAGGCGGGCGAGCTGAAGTTCGACCTGGCGTGCTGGTTCAGCGGCGTCGGCGCCGAGGCGGCCGCCACGGCGGCGGGCGACGAGTCACCCCCGCCCAACGACTACTTCGTGACGAACGACAACGACGCCCTGCGCACGGTGCCGGTCGACCCCGCGGTGAACGTGACCTACTACGAGGAGTTCTTGACGAGCGGGTCGATCGACAACCCCGACGTCGGTTCCTACGACGACTGGGTCGCCTACCGGTCGGCCCTGCCGGCCGAGGCCCGCCTCGGGGTGTGGCTCGACGTGGTCGACGGTGTCGTCGTGATCATCAGCGAGCAGTGGGTGCCGTGACGGTCTGATCAGCTCGCGCCGGATTGGCACACCGGAACCCGATGTTGGCGGTCGCCGAGTCGGGGGTCGTGCTCGACCGGGCGGCGACCCGGTAGCGGTGGCAGTAGGAGTCGTGGCAGAGGTAGGAGCCTCCCCGCATCACCCGGGTCGCCCCGCTCGTCGGGCCGCGCGGATCGGTGACCGGGCCGTCGGCCCGATCGCGGTAGGTGAACGGCGAGAACCAGTCGGCGCACCACTCCCAGACGTTGCCGGCGAGTTGGTGGAGGCCGAATCCGTTGGGCGCGAAGGCGCTGACGGGTGCGGTGGTGAGGTGGCCGTCGTCGCCGGTGTTCTCGGTGGGGAAGCGGCCCTGGAAGATGTTGCAGCGCCACTCGCCGTCGGGAGTGAGGTCGTCGCCCCACGGGAACCGGCGGCCGGCGAGTCCGCCTCGCGCCGCGAACTCCCACTGCGCCTCGGTCGGCAGGGTGGTGCCGGCCCAGCGGCAGAACGCCTGGGCGTCGGACCACGAGACGTGCACGACCGGGTGGTCACCGCGATCGCCGATCGAGGAGTGGGGGCCTTCGGGGTGACGCCAGTCGGCGCCGTCGACGGCCAGCCACCACGGGGTGGCGCCGACCCGGTGGCGGACGTGGGCGGGGTCGCCGTCGAAGGCGAGGTGGAACACGGCCGACACGCCGATGTCCTCGGCGTCGGTCACCCAGCCGGTGGCGTCGACGAAGGCGGCGAACCGTTCGTTGGTGACGGCGACCGGGTCGAGGAAGAACGGCGCGACGGTGACGTCGTGGGCCGGTTGTTCGCCGTCGGCCGAGTAGCCCTCGCCGAGGGCGTCACCCATCGTGAAGGTGCCGCCGGGCACGAGCACCTGCCCGCTCGTGTCGGTCGGCGCCGCCTCGATGGCGTCCGTCCGGCCTGCGTCGGACGGTTCGGTGACGGCCGGAGCGGTTCGAGGAGCGCAGCACGGCGAGGCGGCGGGACGGTCGTCGGCGTGCACCCGGGCGACGGTAGCGGCCGCCCGCTGTGGTAGTCCGGTGTGATGACCAGTCCCCGCCGCGTCGCCCTCGTCGCCAACACGTCGTTCTACGTCGGTCCGCCGATCGCCAAGCTGCTCGCCGAGCGGGGTCACGACCTCGTGATCGGCGACCCGGCCGACGGCCTCGTCGACGAGCTCGAGGCGCTCGGCGCCACCGTGGCCGTTGCACCCGGGCGTGTCGACCTCCGCACCGCCGATTCGATCCGCTCGCTCGTCGACCTCGGGCTCGAGCGGTTCGGCCGGATCGACGCCGCCGTCGCGTTCACCGGCCGGGTGGTGACCGGCCCCTTCCTCGACGCCTCGGCCGACGACCTCGCTGCCGTCGTCAGCGGCTGCCTCGACGAGGCGTTCCACTTCCTCCAGGGGGTCGTGGCGCCGATGGTCGACGCCGGCGACGGGCAGGTCCTGCTCCTCACCAGCGCGACCGGATCGAAGCCGACGCCGAACGCGCCCCTCTATTCGTCGGTGCGGGCGGCCGCCAACATGCTGGCCCGCAACGTCGCCGCCGAGGTGGCGTCGTCGGGCGTGCAGGTGAACGTCGTCGGCACCAACTTCATGGACTTCCCCGAGTTCCGCCGGGCCAGCGGCGCCGACGATCCGGCGGTGCGAGCACGGATCGAGAAGGCGGTGCCGATGCGACGGCTCGGCACGGTCGAGGAGTGCGCCGCCTTCTGCATGCCGTTCCTCGACGGCTCCAGCGGGTTCACCACCGGACAGGTCGTCAACTACGCGGGTGGTTGGGTGTAAGACTGGTCGGGTGGTGGCGAGGCGGACCTGGCGGGCGATCAGGAGATTCGGACGGCGGGCTTGGTCGGGGCCGACCGAGGAGACCGCCGACGAGGTCGCGTCCGGGGTCGAGCTGACGGTCGGGCGCGGCACGATCCGTCGAGTCGGTGCCTCGGTGCCGAGCCGGAAGGACGGGTCGCCGTCGAAGGCCACGATCTGGGCGACCGGGCCGAGCCTGGGCGAGCGGACCCGCGTCGACCCGGCGCACCTCGCGGCCGACGGCACCGTCGTGTGGAACGACGAGTGGGATGTCGGCGCGACCTACTACTTCAAGCACGTCGAGAGCGAGCGCGGCTTCGACGAGGCCGGCTACTTCCGGGTCGAGGCCGACGGCCTCGTCCACCGCTACCGGGCCCGCCAGGTGGCCAAGGGCGACGACTCATCCAGTGGCTGTGTCGGCGATGGTTGCACGTCGTTCGACGGGTGCGGCTGCGTGGGCGACCTCCTCGGCGCGATGTTCGACGGGCTCGACATCCTCGGCGGGCTCTAGCTCGCAGCGCCGCCCGACCCGAGGGGGAACAGCGGCGCGAGGTCGTCGCTCGGGCGGTCACCGGGCGAGGCGATCGCGTCGGCCATCGACGCCGGGAGCCGGAACGGCATGCGGCCCTCGGGGGTGGCGGCGCCCGTCAGCACGTCGGCCACGGCGGCCGGGGAGGCGCCGAGGTCGGCGACGACGGCCGCCGCCCGGCTCGGGCTGTCGGCGTCGACGAAGGGCCTGAGGATCGGGGGTCGGTCCATCGTCACCACCAACACCGTCGGCACCGCGGTCAGCAGCGCGTCGAGACGGCGGCGTTCGGGGGTGCCGGGCTTGAAGTCGAGGTCGCCCTCGTGCTGCCAGCGGCCGAAGAAGAACCCGGGGTGGAGGTCCTCGTGGGGCGTCGAGGTGGTGACGACGGCGTAGGTGGCGGTGGTGACGTCGTCGGTGACCGTCACGCCTCGAGCGGCCAGCTCGTCGGCCAGCTGGCCGTCGGCCCACACGATCGCCCCGGCGGGAACGGTGGCCGTTCCGGCGAGGACGACCAGGCTGCGTCGTTGGGCGTCGGCGGCCTCGGCCCGGGCGTCGGGCGACCCGACGACGGCGGCCGCCCGGTCGGGGTCGACGAAGGGCTGCTCGAACAGACCGAGCTCGAACTTGTGGGCGAGCACGCGGGCGGCGGCGTCGTCGATCCGGGCCTCGCTGATCCGACCCGAGCGCACCGCCTCGAGCAGGGGAGCGGGGTCCTCCTCGCCGCCGATCTGGTCGACGCCGGCGTTGATGCATGCCGCGAACCGCTCCACCCGCGACAGGTCCTCGACGCCCCAACACATGGCGATGTCGGCGGCCTCCTGGGTCGGCTCGCCGGTGCGGCATGCGTCGTTGCAGTCGCGGGTGATCGCCCAGTCCGACAGCACCAGACCGCCGAACTCGTGATCGCGTCGAAGCAGATCCTGGAGCAGTTGGCGGTTGAAGCCGGCCCCGACCTGTTCGAGCGGGACGCCGTCGAGTTCGACGCCCTGCAGGATGCTGTAGGTCGGCATCACACCGGCGACGCCGTTGGCGAAGGCCCGGGCGAAGGCGGCGACGTGGTCGTCGAAGGCGTCGGACGGGAACGCGGCGTGGCGGCCGTAGAAGTTGTGGCCGTCGAAGCCGTTGGCGGTGGCGCCGTAGCCCACCCAGTGCTTCACGACGCACGCCACCGAGGTCGGGCCGAGCCCGTCGGTGCCCGCCTGCACACCCTCGACATACGCGCCGACCATGCGGTCGACCAGCGCCGGGTCCTCGCCGAACGAGCCGCTGAAGCGGGGCCAGCGGGGGTTGGTGGCCAGGTCGGCCTGGGGCGCCAGCGACATGGCGATGCCCACGGCCCGGTACTCGCGACGCACGCAGTCGCCGAACGAGCGCACGAGGTCGACGTCGTCGAGGGCGCCGAGGCCGAGCGTCTCGGGCCACTCGGTGAACCCGGTGCCCGACACGGTGGCGCCGACCAGATCGCCGAAGTGGTGGCGGGGGTCGCTGGAGACGGTGACCGGGATGCCGAGGCGTGCCTCGGCGGCGATCCGCTGCACGAGGTTGTTCTGCTCGGCGAACGGTCCGGGCGCCGGCACGAGCCGGGTGATCATCGACGTGACGTGGCGGCCCTCGATCAGGCCGGCCACGTCGTCGAGGTCGTAGCGCTCGCCCCGACCGAGCACGGCGAGCGGCCCCGCGTCGGCCCGGAGGGTGCCGTGCAGCATCGTGCCGACCTTCTCCTCGAGCGTCATGCGGGCGACGAGGTCGGCCACCCGTTCGGCGACCGGCCGGCGCCAGTCCTCGTAGGGGGCGAGCTCGCCGTCGTGGTCGAGGTCGCGGAACGTCAGGCCGTCGACCGTGATCGTCGGGACCGCGGGGTCGATGTCGGGCTGGGTGAGGGGCACCCGGCCGAGGCTAGGAGGGTTCGGTCACGAGGCCGCAGGCACCGGGGGTTCGGTGACGCTCGCCGATGAGGTGAGCACCTCGTCGGGCACCGTCGCCATCTTCTCCCACACCTCGTCGGGGTAGCCGAGGCGCGGCTTGGACGGGTCGACCGCCGGCTGCGGGACGCGCCCCTCGCTGGTGAAGGCGGCCGGTCGGATCATTGCGGCGGCCTCGTCGTCGGAGATCCCGAGGTCCACGCAGATCTTCGGGTCGACCCAGCGCGAGGCGTCGATCGGTTCGGCCGACCACGCCGCCTCGAGCACCAGCCCCTCGGGTCCGCCGAAGTAGATCGAGGTGCACAGGCCGTGCTCGATCGGGCCGATCACGACCAGACCGTGGCTGCGGATGCGGTCCTGGAGGGCGAGCAGGGCGTCGTGGTCGGCGACGGCGAACGCGAGGTGCTGCATCGTGCCCGGCGCCGACGGGCCCGCGCCGGTGCCGGCGTGGGTGACGCCGAGCTCGGGTTCGGCGGCTTCGTTGCCCGGCACCTGGGTGAACGACAGGCAGTAGCCGGTGGTCGGGTCGAGCTCGACGAAGGCGTGGATGGCGCCGGGCACGCCGTGCATGTCGAACAGGGCGACGAGCGGCATGCCGAGCACCTGGGTGAAGAACTCGAGCTGGCCCTTCATGTCGGTGGTCTGCACGGCCAGGTGATGAACGCCGGTGGTGGTCATGGTGTGGGTCCCCTCTTGCGCGATTGCCGGCAGCTTGCGCTGTCTCGTCGCAGCTTGCGCTGTTCCATAAGTCAACTTATGTTCTCGGGCATGGGGAGCGCAAGCACGTTCGTGACACGTTGTGCGACGGTGGCCGAGGTGCTGGCCGCCAACGCCGAGATGGCCGAGGGCGACCGGCGGGTGGCGCCGGCGTCGATCGAGGCGTTCGACGCCGCCGATCTGCGCGGGGCGATCGTGCCGGCCTCGCTCGGCGGGCACGGCCACGGTCTGGCCGACATCTGTGAGGGCACTCGCACCCTCGCCACCGGCTGCCCGGCATCGGCCTGGACGCTCTCGTTCCTGATGCTCCACTCGTGGATGCTCAGCCGCTTCCGCCCGGAGCTGCGGGCCGAGCTGTTCGGGGCCGACGGGCCGACGCCGACCGCGGCGGCGCCGCTGGCCCCGACCGGCACGATCGCGCGCACCGGCGACGGCTGGGAGGTGACCGGGCGATGGGAGTGGGCCACCGGGGTGCACCATGCCCCGTGGGTGATGGTCCACGCCATCGAAGTGGGCCCCGACGCGCCGACCGACACGATCGCCACCCGCTTCGCCCTCGTGCCGACCGATGCGGTCACGATCGACGACGTGTGGCACACCTCGGGGATGCGGGCGACCGGTTCGGACACCGTGGCGGTCGAGGGGCTCACGGTGCCCGACCACCACACGATCCCCGGCACCGAGCTGCGGGAGCCCGGCAGCGGCGCGGCCGACGATCGCCTGTCGCCGCTGCCGATGACGTCGGTGCTGGCCCTCGTCGCGTCGGCGCCGGCGGTCGGGGCGGCCGAGGCCGCCGTCGCCGCCTACCGAGCCCGTCTCACCGAGCGGGTCCTCGCCTACAGCCTCGGCGACCGGGCCGCCGATCAGCCCCTGGCCCAGGCCCGGCTGGCGTCGGTGATGAGCGACCTCGCGTCGACCCTCGCCGGCTGGCGGGCTGCGATCGACGAGATCTCGGCGGTCACCCTCGATCGACCCGCCGACGACGAGCTCCGGGTCCGCACCCGCCTCGCCGCGGCCGCCGCCGTGCGGTCGGCCCGCCGGATCATCGGCGAGGTCGGCGAGGGGACCGGCGCCGCCCCCTACTTCTCCTCCCACCCCCACCAGCGATTCCAGCGCGACGTCGAGACCCTCAAGGGCCACGTGGTCTTCGACTGGGACCGCACCACCGAACTGGCCGGCCGGGTCGCCCTCGGCCAGCCGCTGCGACCGACCGACATGGCGTGAGCCACACCCCCGAAGGACCACCACACCGATGACCGACTACCAGCTGATCGCCTACCCGATCGTCTTCACCGAGACGGCCGCGTTCAAGGACACCTACGGCGGCAACGAGGGCGCCGTCCTGCTCGAGAGCTACCTCTACAAGCCGTCGACGCCGAGCGACACGGTGTTGGTGTTCTCGCATCCGGTCGGGGGTGGCGCCTACCTGCGGATGGTGCGCAGCCTGGCGCGCGCCGGCCACCACGTGATCTACGCCAACAGCCGCTACAAGGCCGACCAGGCCCTGATCATGGAGAAGGTCGTCGTCGACCTGGCCGAGGTGGTGCGCCACGCCAAGGAGCAGCTCGGCTACGCCAAGGTCGTGCTCGGCGGCTGGAGCGGCGGCGGCTCGCTGTCGTTGCTGTTCCAGGAGCAGGCGCGGACGCCCACCCTCACCGCCACCCCCGCCGGCGACCCACCCGACCTGACCGCCGCCGGGTTGATCCCGGCCGACGCCCTGGTGCTGCTCGCCGCCCACCCCAGCCGTCACGGCGTGCTCGCCGACTCGATCGACCCGTCGATCCGCGACGAGGACGATCCCGACGACCGCGATCCCGAGCTCGACCTGTTCGGCGACCAGGTCGGCCCGGCCCCGTACGACCGCGACTGGCTCGCCCGCTACCGCGAGGCCCAGCTGGCGCGGCTGCATCGCATCACCGATCGCGTCGAGCAGCAGCTCGCCGACCTGCGGGCCGCGGGCCGAGGCCAGGAGGAGCGCGCCTTCGTCGTGCACGGAACGATGGCCGACCCGGCGATGTTCGACGGCACGATCGACCCCAACGACCGCGAGCTCGGCGTCAGCTATCTCGGCGACCCGTGGCTGGTCAACAACGGCCCGGTCGGGCTGGGTCGGTTCTCCTCGCTGCGGAGCTGGCTGTCGCAGTGGAGCCCACGCCACGCCCAGGCCGACGGCATCCGGTGTGCGACGTCGCTCGACGTCCCCGTGCTGAGCATCTACAACTCGGCCGACAACATCTGCTACCCATCGATGGCGATGGACGTGCACGCCGCGATCGGCCACGACGACAAGGAACTGCACCGGATCGAGGGTGCGAACCACTACTACATCGGTCCCGACCAGCGCGGTCCGCTGGCCGAGGCCACGGCCATCGTGACCCGCTGGCTCGCCGAGCACGACCTGTCGTGACCGCACGGCGGTGGCTGCTCGCCGGGCAGGATCTCCTGCGTGAGGGCGGACTGCCGGCGGTGAAGCAGGCGGAGCTCGTCGCCCGCACGGGGCTGACCACCGGCAGCTTCTACCACCACTTCGGCTCGATGGCCGCCTACCTCGAGGCCCTCGCCGGCTTCTACGGCGAGGAACGCGCCCACGAACTGCTGGCCGAGATCGACGCCGGTGAGCCGGTCGACCGTCTGCGGGCCCTCACCCTCCTGGCCCGCAGCGAGCGGATGCGTCCCCTCGACGCCGCCATGCGAGACTGGGCCGGCACCAGTCCGACGGCGGCCGCCGCGGTGGAGGCCTCGGACGGCGTGCTGCTCGACTTCATCACCACCCAACTCGAAGCGATCGGTCTCGGCGGAGACGACGCCCGAGTGCGCGCCCTGATGCTCCTCGCTCTCGGCGCCACCCGTATCCAACCCCCCTGGCCCCTGCCCGCCGGCACCGGCGATCGGGTGCTCGAACTCCTCATCCGTCAGGACCCCACCCCGTGACCAGTTTCCGTGACCTCCTCGCCGGCGACGACCTGATCGTCGCTCCCGGCGCCTACGACGCCCTCACCGCACGCCTCGTCGCCGAGGCCGGCTTCCCGATGGTCTACATGACCGGATTCGGCACCGCCGCCGCCCTCGGCTACCCGGACTACGGGTTGCTGACGATGCAGGAGATGGTCGACAACGCCGGCCGCATCGCCGATGCGGTCGGGGTCCCGGTGCTGGCGGACGCCGACACCGGGTTCGGCAACGAGCTGAACGTCATCCGCACCGTCGGCGAGTACGAGCGGCGTGGGGTGGCCGGCATCCATCTCGAGGACCAGGTCATGCCCAAGCGGTGCGGGCACCTCGACGGCAAGCAGGTGGTGGGGCGCGACGAGTTCACGTCGCGGATCGCGGCGGCGGTCGGCGCCCGCTCGTCGGACGACTTCGTGATCGTGGCCCGCACCGACGCCGCCGCCGTGCACGGCTTCGACGATGCGATCGGCCGAGCCAACGACGCCCTCGCCGCCGGGGCCGACGTCGCCTTCGTCGAGGCCCTCACCACGCCCGAGCAGGTGGCGGCCGTGCCCGAGCTGGTCGATGGGCCGTGTCTGCTCAACCTGGTGCCGGGCGGCAAGACGCCGCTGCTGTCCACCGACGAGGTGGCCGCGCTCGGCTACCGCATCGCCATCCACCCGGTGCTGCTGCTCGGCATCGTCTCGACGGCGGTCGACGCCGCCCTCGGCCAGCTCGCCAGCACCGGCATGCATCCCGATGCCGGGATCTCGTCGGTCCACGACCTGGCCGTGCGCTTCGGCGGTGAGACATGGGACACACTCCGACGCGAACTCGACGAGCGTGCACGAGGTTGACCCCGGCCAGGGCCTACCCTCGCTCCGGCGGCGAACGATCGAGGGAGTCGACATGCCGAACCGTTCCACCATCCGACCGACGCGCGCGCTCACTGCGCTGGGCGGCGCCTCGCTGCTGCTCGCCGCCTGCGGCAGCACCGACTTCTCGGGCAGCGCCGCCGACCTGATCGAGGGCGAACTGGCCGACCAGGCCGGGTTCGGCGCCCTGACCGCGGAGTGCGGCACCCCCGGCGACGAGCCGGGCGTCGGCGACACCTTCGACTGCACGGGCGCAACCGAGGATGGCCGCACGATCGAGTTCACGGCCACGGTGACCGCCGAGGACACCTTCGACATCGTGTCGACCAACGTGATCCTGCCGAGCGACCTCGGCGAGCTCGAGGCGCTGACGGCCCAGTCCATCGGCGAGAGCCTCGGGGTCACCCTGCCGGCCGACAGTGTCGACTGCGGCACGGAACCGGTGATCGTCGATGCCGGCGCCACGATGCTGTGTGCTGTCACCGACCCGGACACCGGGGACGTCTACGACACGACCCTGTCGAACATCGTCCTGGCCCCCGACGACGTCTCGTTCGAGTGGGACCTGGCGCCCCGTTCGTGACGGTCGGCGGGTGATCGCCGAGGTCCACCGCCTGGCGCTGCGGCCGCCCACGGCGGCGGAGTGGGCGCTGCTCGATCCTCTCGAGACCGAGCGGGCCGCCGGCTATCGCTTCGACGACGATCGGCATCGGTTCGCGCTCGGCGCCGCCCTGGCGCGCCGAGCCGTCGCCGCCCGACTCGGGGTGGAGGCCGCCACGGTGGGTCTCGAGCGGACCTGCGACGACTGCGGTCGGCCCCACGGGCGGCCGGTCGTTGTGGCCGACGTCGGCCGCGGCCCGCACGTGTCGATCTCCCATGCCGGCGGCTGGGTGGTGGTCGCCGTCGCCGACGCCCCCGTCGGCGTCGACGTCGAGGCGACCGACCGGTGGGGCGAGTCGACCGCTCGGCTCGTCGACCAGGTCGCGGCAGCCGGGGAGACGATCCCGACCGACGACGGCGGGGCGGCGTTCTTCTCGGCGTGGACCCGCAAGGAGGCGGTGCTCAAGGCGACGGGCGACGGTCTGCGGATCCCGATGCGTGAGGTCCGGATCGGCACGACGACGAGCGAGGTCGGCGGGCGCTCGTTCCCGTGTCGGGTCGAGGCCGTCGAGGTCGGCCCCGGCCACGTCGGCGCGGTCGCCGTGCTCGTCGACCGACCCCTCGAGGTGCACGTCCACGAGGGGTGAGGTCCGGGCTTGGTGTTCGGTCGCTCCGGCTGCCAGCCTTCGAGCATGGACGTCACCACCGCCGTCGACCGTCGCATGTCGGTCCGCGAGTTCCTGCCCACCCCGATCGCCGACGAGACGATCCGCGAGCTGCTCGACAAGGCGTCGCGGGCCCCGTCGGGCGGCAACGTGCAGCCGTGGCGCATCTACGTCGTCAACGGCGAGTCGATGGACCGCTTCAAGGCGCTGCTGGCCGAGCGGTCGATGGAGCCCGCCAGCTACGACATCTATCCGTCGGGCCTCAAGGAGCCCTACCGGACCGAGCGCTTCGACCTCGGCATGGCGATGTACGACCTCCTCGGCATCGCCCGCGACGACAAGGCCGGGCGCGGCGCGCAGATGCTCCGCAACTTCGAGTTCTTCGGCGCCCCGTCGGCCATCTTCTGCTACGTCGACCGCCAGATGGGCCCGCCCCAGTGGTCCGATCTCGGCATGTTCCTGCAGACCTTCATGCTGCTCGCCACCGAGGCCGGCCTCGACACCTGCCCGCAGGAGGCGTGGGTGAACTGGGAGTCGACGATCACCGAGTTCTGCGGCGTGCCCGAGGAGGAACGACTCTTCTGCGGGGTGGCCCTGGGGCACCGCGACCCCGACGCGGTCGTCAACACCCTGCGCAGCCGACGCCTCGGTGTCGAGGAGTTCGCCCGCTGGGTGTGAACCCGAGGGACCGTGCTCCGCGTCAGCCCTCGGCGTCAGCCCTCTGAGCCTGCGCTCAGGCGCGCCATCCGTGAACCGTCGGCGTAGAACCGGCCGGCCCAGATGCCGGTGGGGTCCTCGCCGTCGACCGGCATCCTCCACGTGGTGACCGACGCGTCGTCGAGGTCGACGGCGACGAGGGCGCGCGGCTGGTCGCGGGTGGCTCCCAGGTAGCGGTCGGCGGTCGTCTCGTCGAGGTAGCGACACGCGATCTCGCGATAGCGGTCGCGCCAGGCGTCGTCGTGGCCGACGTCGAACACGATGCGAGCCCGGCCCTGCACCGACACCTTCCGGTTGGGTTGGGGGTCCTCGTCGATCGACAGGGCGAGGCGGGGGTCGCGACGCAGGTTGGCGAGGAACACCGACCGCTCCCGCGGGGTGAACCACACCGTGCCGAGCTCGGCCCCCTCGTCGACCGAGTGGGTGAACCACACGGGCGAGAGCCGCGGCATGCCGTCGTCGTCGACGGTCGCCAGGCGCAACAGGCAGCCCGGCTCGGCGAGGAAGGCGAGGGTCTCGTCGGTGGTGAGTCGTGGCACGCGCGAAATCTAGCAACCGACTCCTGGCCGAGCGATAGCGTCTGATCGGTGGAGGCCACCTTCGAGTCCGACGTCAAGCTCCCGGCGATCCGCCGCGGCATCCGTACGGCGCTTCCCCTCGCTTTCGCCGCGGTGCCCTTCGGCCTCGTCTACGGCGTGGCCGTGATCGAGTCGGTCGTGCCGTCGGGCGCCGGGATCGCCGGCTCGTGGTTGGTGTTGGCGGGCGCGGCCCAGCTCAGCATCGTCAGCCTGCTCGACGGCGGGTCGAGTTGGGCGCTCGCCGTGGGCACCGCCCTGGTGATCAACGCCCGGTTCGTGCTCTACAGCGCTGCCCTCGCCCCCGCCTTCTCCGAGTTCCCGGCCCGCTGGCGCTTCGGCCTGTCCTACCTGATGACCGACCAGGCGGCGTCGATGGGCATCAACGAGTTCGAGCGCGAGCGCGACCCGACCTGGCGTCGCTGGTTCTTCCTGGGTGCCGGGCTGTTCTTCTGTGGCGGGTGGTGGCTCGGCACGATCGTGGGGGTGGTGCTCGGCGCCGCCCTGCCGACGTCGCTCGACATCGGCTTCGCCGTGCCGGCCATGTTCATCGCCCTGCTCGTGCCGGCGCTCGCCGACCGGCCGGCGTTGGCCGCCGCCGCGGCCGGGGGTGCGGCCGCCGTGGCCGCCGCCCCGCTGCCGAGCGGCCTCAACGTGATCATCGGCGCCGTCGTCGGCATCGCCGTCGGCTCGGTGCTGCGCCGCACCGACCCTAGGGGCCGGGAGACCGCACGATGAGTCCGCTCGGTGTGTTCGCCGTCGCCGGCCTCGGGACCTACCTGATCCGGGTGTCGATCATCGCCCTCGCCGGGCGCCTCCCGGAACCGTCCGACGAGGTCTTGGCCACCCTGCGGCTGATCGCCCCGGCCGTGCTGGCCGCCATCGTCGCCGACCGGCTCTTCGTCGACGAAGGCGCGGTCGCCCTGCGCCTCGACTGGTTGGTCGCCGCCGTCGTCGCGGGCCTGGTCGCCCTCCGGTTCCGTTCGGCGGCGATCACGATGGCCGCGGGCATGGGCGTGGTCTGGGCGATCGCTGCGATCACCTAGCGTTGCGCCGATGGAGGTGACCTTCGACTTCGAGGCCGAGCTGTGGGAGTGGGACGCCCGTCCCGACAGCTCGTGGGTCTTCGTCACGCTGCCGATCGAGGTGGCCGACGAGATCCGCGACCTGGTGCCCACGACCCGCGGGTTCGGGTCGGTGCGTGTCAAGGTGCGCTGTGGTCCCGCCGCGTGGGCCACCTCGGTGTTCCCGAGCAAGGAGACCGGCTCGTTCGTCCTGCCGGTCAAGAAGGCCGTGCGCACCAGGGCGAAGCTCTCGCCCGGCGACGTCGGCGCCTTCGAGCTCTCGCCCGTCCTGGACTGACGGTTGGCGGCGTGCGCCCAGGGGTAGGGCGGATCGCATGGCTGACCTCCCTGTCGTCCTCGTCGTGCTCCTCGTCGGCGCCTTCGCCGCCGCACTGCTCGTCCTCACCGCTCGCAGCGGCGCGATGGACCAGCCGATGGACCCGGAGGCCGCCGAGTCGTGGCTGGTCCGTCGGTTCGCCGGCGTGCCGTGGGTCGGTCGCCTCGTCCACCGGGCCGATCACCGGGTCCTCGGCGGCGCCGGTGTGGCGCTCGCCTTCGTCGTCGTGTTCGTCGCCGCCGGTGTCGTCGGCTGGATCTTCGACGGGCTCGACGCCGGGGGCGGGTTCGCTCGCTGGGACGACGCCGCTGCGCAGTGGGGGAGCGACAACGCCACCGCCACCTCGACCGACGTGCTCGGCGCCGTCACCAGGGCCGGCGACACCGTCTGGCTCCTCGTCCTGATGGCGGCGATCGGCGCGTACGACTACGCCACCCGGCGCAACCTGCAGGTCTTCGCCTTCCTCGCCGCCACCGGCCTCGGGGTGTCGCTCCTCAACAACGGGCTCAAGTGGATCGTCGGGCGCCAGCGCCCGCAGGTCAACCAGCTCGTCGACTGGGGCGGCTCGTCGTTCCCGTCGGGCCACTCCGCCGCGGCCGCCGCCTGCTGGGCGGCGATCGCCCTCGTCCTGTTCCGCCACGTCGGCCCGAAGCTGCGCCCCTTGATCGCCGCCCTCGCCTTCGGCATCGCCTGCGCCGTCGCCGCCAGCCGGGTGCTGCTCGGCGTCCACTGGCTCACCGATGTGATCGCCGGCGTCGTCGTCGGCTGGGCCTGGTTCTCGCTCGTCGCCCTCGCCTTCGGCGGCCGCCTGCAGCGCCTCGGCGAGCCGGCCGACCGGGCCGAGCACCACCGCGACCTGGCCACCGCCGGCGGCCCCTACCGCAGCCGCACTCCGGTCGCAGCGGAGTAGCGGCCCGTGACCGATCGCCTCCGCCTCCACCTCGAGCCCGAGCGGCGCACCGACGACGGAACGGTCGGGCTCCCCGAGGCCGAGCACTTCACCGACGACCACCCTCACCTCGTGGCGGCCGCCCGGATCGGTTGGGCGGCCAAGGGCGTGGTCTACGGCCTGGTCGGACTCCTCGCCCTCCTGCTCGCAGTGCGGCCGTTCGACTCGTCGATGCCGATCGCCGCCTCCCAGACCGGCGCCGTCGCGACGGTCGCCCGACAGCCGGCCGGCGCGCTGCTCCTGCTCGTCCTGGCTGCCGGACTCGTGATCTTCGCCGCCTGGCGGGTCGTGTCGATCGTTCTGCCGGCCGCCACCGACTCCCACACCTGGCTCACCCGCGCCGCCTTCGCCGTGAGCGGCAGCGTCTACCTCGTGCTGGCCTGGACCGCCGTGTCGTTCGCCCTCGAGTCGGGCGACGCCACGATGCCCGAGGAGTCGCACGCGGAAACGTTCTGCCGGACCCTGATGGCGCATCCGGGCGGCCGCTGGCTGGTCGGCGTGCTCGGCGCCGGACTGCTCGTCACCGCCGGGGTGTTCGTGCACCGCTCGGCGACCGCCACCTTCGCCGGGCAGCTCCGCCCCGAGGACGTCGGCCCGCTGTCGCACCGGGGGCTCGTGCTCCTCGGCCAGATCGGCTGGCTCGGGCGGGCTGCGATGATGGGGCTGATCGGTGTCGTGCTCGTGCGCGCCGCCTGGCTCTTCGACCCCGCCGAAGCTGCCGGGCTCGACGGCGCCCTGCGGGAGGCCACCACCTCCGTGCCGGGCACGGTGGTGGCGCTCGTCGTCGCCGTCGGACTCCTCGTCTACGGCCTGTTCTGCGTGCTCAGCGCCTCGCACCGGCTCCTGGTCGCCGCCGACGAGTGTTGAGCGGGCCTCCTCAGGCGTCGGCGTCGAGTTGGGCGATCAGCTTCTTGGTGGCGGTGCGGCGGTAGCTGGCGTCGAGGAGCTCGGCGATCTCGCCCCAGTCGGTGGCGTCGTCGAGGTCGAGGCCGACCCACCCCGACGGACCGAGGTAGGCCGGCACGTAGCACCGGGGGTCCTGGGCGAGGGAGATGGCGTCGTCCGGGTCGGGCAGCACCAGCAACGACTGCGTGCGCTGGATCCACTCGCCGTCGACCTTGAGCGACCCGCCGTAGTAGGCGAACACCTTCTTGGTGAAGAAGGCCGGATGACCGTGGGAGATCTTCTCGTCGGCCGACGGCATGGCCAGCGCGAGCTCGCGGACCTTGGCTAACAGCGGATCGTCGTCGTCGAACATCCTCGGGTGCGCCACAGCCCGATCGTAGGTCAACCCGCCGGGGTCAGTCCTCGGCGAGGCTGGCCTTGAGGACCACCTGGCCCGACGACGCCTCGGCGGCCTCGGGCTGGAGGGTGACCGTGATCAGCGGATAGTCGGCCGGGTCGACCCCGGCCCAGAGCTCGACCTCGCCGTCGCCCCCGCGGAGGTGGAACGTTCCGGCGCTCACCCCGACCTCGGGGCTCTTGCGCAGCCACGCCTCGTAGTAGAAGCCGTCGGGTGCCGGTTCGAGACCGGTGACCGACAGGTCGATGCGGGTGCCGAGCTGGCCGACCACGACGGTGGCCTCGGCGCTGGCGGTCGGGGCGAGGTCGGTTCCGGTGAGGGTGAGCTCGGCGCCGGCGACCTCGCTGGCGTCGCCGCCGTCGCGCACCGCCTGGACGGCGCTCCAGCTGAGCAGGGCGAACAGGGCGCCGGCGGCGGCCGACACAAGGGTGGGGCCGAGCGACCAGCGTCGGCCGGCGGTCGTGCGCTGGGCGCGCTCGGCCCGCTCGGAGCGGGCCGAGGCGAAATCGACGACCGTGGCGGAGGTGTCGGCACCGCCGATCTCGCCGGTCTCGCCGATCTCGCCGGACTGGCCGGTCTCGGCGGCGATCATCGCCACGATCGCGTCGGCGTCGGCCGGGTCGGGATCGGCCCACAGGTCGGGGTCGGCGAGCAGCTCGTCGAGGAGGGCGTCGCTGAGGAGATCGTCGTCGGAGATGTCGGGGCGTGGGTCGTCGGGCGTCATGGGGAGTCCTTGCAGTTCATCGGCCCTCACCACCCTCTACGACCGAACCGGCCGAAGAGTTCGCGGAAATGTCGGATTCCTCGTGGGAGGGAGCCGACCGGAGGTGCCGCAGCGCTGCCGCCAGCCGCTTGTGGGCCTTCGCCGAACGGGACTTGACCGTGCCGACCGGCACGCCGAGGTGGTCGGCGATCTCCGGCTGCGACATGCCCAACAGTCGCTGGAGCTTCACCACCTCGCGCTCGCCGGGCGGGAGGTCGTCGATCGCGGCCCGGATCTCCCACCGCTCCCAGGTGTGTTCGAACGTGGCCCCGGTCGCGGCCGGCACGGTGTCGGTCACGGCATCGAGGTCGGTGAGGGTGACCCCACCGCGGGTCTCGCGACGCAGCACGTCGATCGCGGTGCGTCGGGCGATCGAGTAGAGCCACGGTGCGAGGTCGCGCTGACCCTCGAAGGTGGCGGCGGCGCGCCACGCCTTCACGAAGGTCTGCTGCACCACCTCCGACACCAGCTCGGGGTCGCGCACGACCGAGCGGGCCACCGTGCCGACCGGGCCGGCGTAGCGGGCGTGCACCTCACGGATCGCCGCTTCCTCGCCGCGGCGGAACCGCTCGCCGAGCTCGATCACCTCGGCGTCGGTCATCGCGTCGCCGGCCACCCGGAAAAGAATTTCGACGAATCGCGAACCGCCGGCACCCGGCCAGCGTACTGGCCATCGAGAACGAGTTACGAACGCCGCTCACCGCAGCGGCCGGAGGCACTTCCGATGACCGACCTGTCCAACTTCCCACCCCCACAGCCCGGCACCGCCGCCCACCAGCCCGTGGGCCCCCAGGTCGCCGCCCGACCCAGCCCGGTGGCCGGCCTGCTCCCCTTGCTGGCCATCGGCGCTGCGGTCTCGGTGAGCCTGGGCGTCTACGGCCGGGTCCACACCCCGACCGGTCAGGGCATCGTCACCTTCGGCTTCCCGGCGGTGCTGCCGATGAAGGCCTGGTTCGCCACCTTCGCCGCCACCCTCGCCCTCGGGCAGGTCGCCTCGGCGCTGTGGATGTGGCACCGGCTCCCCGGTGCCGGCGCCCCGCCCGCCTGGGTCGCTCCACTCCACCGCTGGCTCGGCACGGCGGCCTTCCTGTTCACCCTCCCGGTCGCCTACCACTGCCTCTGGGCCCTCGGCTTCCAGCAGACGACCACCCGGGTGCTGGTCCACTCGATCCTCGGCTGTGCCTTCTACGGGATCTTCACCACCAAGATGCTCGCCCTCCGCTCCGAGCGTCTCGGCTCGCTCGGCCTACCGATCCTCGGCGGCGCCCTCGCCGCCACCCTCACCGGCCTCTGGTTCACCTCGTCGCTGTGGTTCTTCACCAACATCGGCTTCCCCGGCGTCTGAACGCTCCCTCGTCGACTCCGGCCCTCTGACTCCGGCCCTCTGAACAGGGCCCTCTGAACACGGCACCCACGGCGCCCAGAGCGCCACCACCCCTGCTTCGACGCGGCCCCAGGGCCGCCCCCGACCCCGAAAGGCATCCGCCATGACCTCCAAGATCACCGCCACCCTCGTCATCTGCGCCGTCGCCGGCGGCGTCGCCGTCGGGGCCCTGGCCCGACCGGGCTCGAGCCCGCAGCAGACCGTGGCCGCAGCTCCCGCCCCGGCCGCCGAGACCAGCCCCCGCGGCGAGGCGATGGCCGACGGCTACAGCGACGGCGCCGCCGATCCCGGCGCCCCGGCGCCGGCCGCCGCAGCGCCCGCCGTCATCACCATCGAGGGCTTCGCCTTCAGCGGCGCCGGCACGTTCCAGCCGGGCCAGACGATCGAGGTCGTCAACGTCGACGGCGCTCCCCACACCGTCACCGCCGACGACGGCTCGTTCGACACCGGGAACATCGACGGCGGCGGTCGCACCCAGCTGACGCTCCCGACCACCCCGGGCACCTACTCGTTCTTCTGCGCCGTGCATCCCTCGATGACCGGCACGTTGACCATCGCCGGCTGAGCCGGCGACGCACCACCCCACCAGCAATCCCACCGATCACGGCAGACACCCAGAAAGACAGCGCAATGACCACCACCTCCCGCATCCCGTCCCTCACCCCTCGCCGCCTCCTGGCCGCCACCGCCTTCGCCGCCCTCTCGCTCGGCACCGTCGCCTGCGGCGGCTCCGACGAGGCGGCCGACACGACCGCCGAGACCGCCGCGGCCACCGCGACCGACAGCGCCACCGTTAGTGCCGCCGACAGTGCCGCCGCTCCGGCGGCGAGCGACGAGGCCGTCATCACGATCGAGGGCTTCGCCTTCAGCGGCGCCGGCACCTACGAGCCCGGGCAGACGATCACCGTCGTCAACGCCGACGGCGCCCCCCACACCCTCACCGCCGACGACGGCTCGTTCACCACCGGGACCCTCGAGGCCGGCGACCGGGTCGAGCTGACCCTGCCGACCACCCCCGGCACCTACTCCTTCTTCTGTGGCGTGCATCCCTCGATGACCGGCACGTTGACCATCGCCGGCTGAGCCGACGACACGGGACCCGTCCCACCACCAACCAACCCACCCAACCCACCCCAGTCACCACCCGACCGAAAGAGCAGTGCAATGTCCCGTCTCCCCCGACTCCGCCCCCTTCCCGCAGCGGCTGCCCTGGCAGCCCTCGCCCTCACCGCCTCGGCATGTGGAGGGTCGTCGGCGCCGCTCGTCGCCCCGGCCGAACCGGCCCCGGCCGCCGACAGCGCCGCCTCGAACGAGAGCGCCGCCCCCGCCCCCACCGGTGGCGCGATCGCCGTCAGCCAGGCCGACTCGCCGCTCGGCCCGATCATGGTCGGCGAGGGTGGCCTCACCGTCTACGGCTTCACCAACGACCAGGACGGCGCCTCGGTCTGCAACGGCACCTGCGCCGAAGCGTGGCCGCCGGTGATCGTCGGTCCCGACTGGGACGTGGCCCCCGGCCTCGACGCCGGCATCTTCAACACCACCACCCGCGACGACGGCTCGCTCCAGCTCGTCGCCGGCAAGTGGCCGCTCTACTACTACGGCGGCGACGTGGCCGCCGGTGACATCAACGGTCAGGGCAACGGCGAGGTGTGGTTCGTCGTCGGTCTCGACGGTGTGCTGATCACCGACGACGCCGGAGCCGGGGCCGGTGAGGGAGCGGCCCCGGCCGGCCCGCCCGTCTCGGTCGGCTCGACCGAGCTCGGCGACGCCCTCGTCGACAGCGACGGGCTCACCCTCTACGGCTTCCTGAACGACGACGCCGGTGAGCCGACCTGCTTCGAGGCCTGCGCCGATGCCTGGCCGCCGGTGCTGGTGCCCTCGGCCACCCTGCCCGAGGGGCTCGACCCCGAGATCTTCTCGGTGGTGCCCTTCGAGGACGGCTTCATGCTGAAGGCCGGCAAGTGGCCGCTCTACCGGTTCGCCGGCGACGCCGCCCCCGGCGACATCAACGGTCAGGGCTCGGGTGACGTCTGGTTCGTCGCCGCCCCCGACGGCGGTCTGCTCCGCCCCGACGCCGTCGCCGCCGCCGACAGCGGAGCGGGCAGCACCGAGAGCGACTACTGAGACCCGTCTGCCGCCCTCGATCGGCTCAGTAGGAGCGAGCGCCGGAGCCTTCGGGCTCCGGCGTTCACGCGTCGTCGCTCGGATCGGGATAGATCGTCCTGACCACGACCACCGCCACGCCAACGCCGACGACCTGGGCGACGATGAACGCCGGCGCCGAGGTCGGGGCGATGCCGGCGAAGGTGTCGCTCATCGTGCGGGCCACGGTGACCGCCGGGTTGGCGAAGCTGGTCGACGACGTGAAGTAGTAGGCACCAGCGATGTAGGCACCGACCGCGTAGGGCGCCGCGGAGGAACGACCCGACCGCACCACGCCGAAGATCACCAGCAGCAGCCCGAGCGTGGCGACGACCTCGGCGACCACGAGGTGACCGGCCGAGCGGTCCGTGGCCGACCACTCGATCAGCGGCAGGTCGAACATCGCGTTGGCGGCGACGACGCCGAGGACCCCGCCGGCCACCTGGGCCGCGGCGTAGGCGAGCGCGGTGGGCGTGTCGATCCCGCCGAAGATGCGGTCGGCGAGGGTGACCGCCGGGTTGAAGTGGGCGCCCGACGCCGGGCCCAGCGCCAGGATCAGGCAGACGAGGACGCCGCCGGTGGCGAACGCGTTCTGCAGCAGCTGCAGACCGACGTCGTCGGTGAGGGTCTCGGCCATGATGCCCGAACCGACCACGCCCGCCAGGAGGAAGGCGGTGCCGATGAACTCAGCGGTGAGCTTGGAGACGAGGGTGCGGTCCACCGGTCAGCCGGCGTCGGTCGAGCTCGACACGCAGACGAGTCCGTCGCCGAGCACGGCGCACAGCGCGGTGAGGGTCTCGGGGCGCAGCCGGAACCAGGCCCACTTGCCGCGCTGCTCGCGGTCGAGCACCCCGGCGTCGACCAGCTGGCGGAGGTGATGGCTGACCGTCGGCTGACTCCTGCCCACGGCGGCCGGCAGGTCGCAGGTGCAGGCCTCGCCCTCGGGGGCCGACGCCACGATCGACACGAGGCGGAGTCGCACCGGGTCGGCCAGCGCCTTCAGCAGGCCGGCGAGGGTCTCGGCCTCGGCCTCGTCGAGCACCGAGGCGGACAGGGGGGAGCAGCAGAGCCCGGGATCGGGTCCGGAGGAGTCAGCGGGAGCCACGAGAAACATATTGACATCCATCGATTCATCCGGCAAGGTCTCTCGTATCGAAGAGTGTCGATATGATCGACGACGACCAACCAAGGAACCCGACCATGCGCCTCCAGCTCGCCCTCAACGTCGACGACCTCGACGCCGCCATCGACTTCTACTCCCGGATGTTCAGCGCCGAACCGGCGAAGGTGAAGCCCGGCTACGCCAACTTCGCCATCGAGAACCCGCCCCTCAAGCTGGTCCTGTTCGAGGGCACCGCGGAGATGAGGGGTTCGATCAACCACCTCGGCGTCGAGACCGAGACGGCCGCCGAGGTGCTGGCCGCCGAGGCCCGCCTGCGGGGCGAGGGCCTCGACACCAGCGGGGTCGACGAGACCCGGTGCTGCTACGCCGAGAAGACCGAGACCTGGGTCCACACCCCCGACGGCAACCGCTGGGAGTGGTACGTGAAGCAGGGCGACAGCGACCAGCTCGAGAACGTCGTGATCGGCAGCGCCGGCGCGCCGTCGTGCTGCCCGCCGAGCTGACAAATCTCCGGGAATGTTCGGTGGGGGCGTGGTTGTTGTGTCATCCATGACCACCGCCGTTGATTTCTGGGTCGACCCCGCGTGCCCCTGGTGCTGGAACACCGCTCGCTGGGTCGTCGACGAGGTTGCCCCGCAGCGAGATCTCGAGATCCGCTGGCAATCGATCAGCCTCCTGATGAAGAACGAGCCGCCGGAGGACTCGCCCTACTACGAGGGCACCCTCAAGACGCTCCGCATGCTCCGTGTGATGGAGGCGATCCGCGCCGCCGAGGGCGACGCCGCGATCAACGACTGGTACCTGCTGTGCGGCACTCGGGTGCACCACGACGGCACCGCCGACTTCGACCTCGCCGACGCCCTCGAGTCGATCGGCCTCGATCGCGACTACGCGAAGGCGGCCGACGACGCCGACACCTGGGACCCGGTCGTGCGGGCCGGGCAGGAGGCCGGGCTCGCCCTCACCGGCGACGACGTCGGCACCCCGATCATCGCCTTCACCGGCAGCGACGGGCAGCGTCGGGGCATCTTCGGTCCGGTGATCTCGCGCATCCCGACCGGCGACGACGCCCTCGCCATGTGGGACGCCATGGAGGCCTTCACCAGGGTCGACGGATTCTGGGAGCTCAAGCGCACCCGCACCGAGGGCCCGGTCTTCCCCGAGCGACTCGACTACTGAGGTCGGCGACGGCCCCGGGCTAGCCTCACGGCGGTGGGGACCGGGGAGACGTCGATCAATAACGCCACGGTCGGCGCCGTCCTCGGAGAGGGCGTGCGCGCCGTCGTGGAGGTGCTCCACGACGCGGACGGGCCCGATCGGGCCGTGAAGCGGAACCGTCCCGAGACCCCGGACCAGTGGCTGGTCGAGGAGCACCGCTGCCTCACCGCCGCCCTGGCCGGTGGTGCCCCCGGGCCCGCCGACCCGGTGCTGGCCGAGGTCGACGGGCGCCTCGGCCTCGTCACCGCCCTGGCGTCGGGCCCGACGATGTGGGCGGTGCTCGTCGTTGAACCCGACCGCGCCGCCGAGCTCGGTCGCCGGCTCGCCGATGTCCAGCACGAGCTGTTCACCCTCGACCCGTCGTTCGCGCTGCCCCGCCAGGTCGACCGGCTCGAGGCGAAGCTCCGAGCGGCCGCCCGCCGCCACCGCCTCGAGGTGTCGCCGCTGCTCGACTTCGTGCGTGACGCCGCCGCCGGCGACCGGCTCGGGATCTGCCACGGCGACCTCCACCCCCACAACGTCGTGCTCACCGCCGACGGACCCGTGCTGGTCGATTGGTTCGACGCCGCCGCCGGTGGCCTGGTGGCCGAGGTCGCCCGCACCTCGGTGCTGATCACCTCGGCCGAGGACCCGTTCCGACGCCCGGCCCCCGACACCGTCGCTGCGCTCGGCCGGCTCCACGACGCCTACCTCGCCGCCGCTCGCGACCACCTCGGGACCGACGGCGTCGGCGACGGCGCGACCCTCGAGCGGTGGATGGTGGTGCAGCGCGCCGCCCGGCTCGCCGAGGGCCTGGCGTCGTCCGACGTCGACGAGGTGCGGCGCGATCTCGCCGCCTGGTGAGCGGCCGGCTGTGTTGGCCGGTCGTGTTGGCCGGTCGTGGTCAGGCGAGCAGGGGAGCGACGGCGTCGAACACCTCGGGTCCCGCCGCCAGCGTGAGCCGCCCGTTCTCCGGGCACGGCAGCTCGATGCGGGCACCGGCCTCGGCCGCCACCAGACTGCCGGCGGCGTAGTCCCAGGGTTTGGTGTCGCGCTCGAGGTAGAGATCGAAGCGGCCGGCGCCCAACCAGCAGAGGTTGAGGGCGGCCGAGCCGACCACCCGGATGTCGCGCACCCGGCCGAGCAGCTCGGCGATCAGGCGGCCGTGGTCGGCCCGCAGGTCGGCGGAGTAGGAGAACCCGGTGGCCACCAGGGCGAGCCCGAGGTCGGGGCACGGGCGACAGCGGATCGGCGCGCCGTCGCAGCGGGCGCCCCCGCCGAGCGTGGCGCTGAACGTCTCGCCGCGGTCGACGTCGACCACGGCCCCCGCCTCCACCCGACCGTGACGCACGGCGGCCACGCTGACCGCCGTCACCGGCACGCCGTAGGTGAAGTTGACGGTGCCGTCGAGCGGGTCGATCACCCATTCGACGTCGCTGTGCGGACCGTCGCCGAGTCGACCCGAACCGTCCTCCTCGCCGAGCACCCGGGCGCCGGGGGTGGCGTCGGCCAGGAGGCGGCGGATCGTCGCCTCGGTCGCCAGGTCGGTGGCGGTGACCACGTCGGTGGCGGTGCTCTTGGTGGCGATCGGGTCGACGGCGTGGCTCGCCGCCACCAGGGCGGCGCCGGCCCGGCACGCCTCGACGGCGATCGCTTCGAGCTCCTCGGCGTGCACCCCGGGTCCGCTCCGACCGCTCAGGCGATCCGCACGTCGAGGTCGTGGGCCCGCAGGGCCTCGATGGCGTCGGGGTCGGCGCCCGAGTCGGTGATCAGCACGTCGATCTCGTCGAAGTCGGCGTAGGGGAACACCTGCCCGTTGCCGAGCTTGGAGTGATCGACGAGGGCGATCACCTTCGACGCCGCCTCGATCATCGCCCGCTTCACCATCGACTCGTCTCGATAGGGCGTGGTGAGGCCGCGCCGGAACGACAGGCCGTCGCAGCTGATGAACAGCACGTCGACCAGGAGTTCGCGCACCAGGTCGACGGTGAAGGCGTCGACCATCGCCATCGTGTTGGGTCGCACCCCGCCCCCGAGCACCGAGATCGGCTCCACCCCGCGCCGCACCATCGTGAGGGCGCTCGGCAGGGAGTTGGTGAAGACGTGGGCCTCGACGTCGGTCGGGAACACCTCGGCCAGCCGCTGCAGCGTCGAGCCGGAGTCGATGACGACCGACCCGGCGGCGGGCACGAATTGGATCGCCAGTTCGGCCATCCGCAGCTTCTCGGCCGGCTGTTGCATGTCGCGGGCCACCAGCATCGGCTCGTGGCTGGCCCGCTCGACCGGCACCGCCCCGCCGTGCACGCGCCGGACCTGCCCGGCTCGTTGCAGCTCCGACAGGTCGCGTCGGATCGTCTCGGCGGTCACCCCGAACCGGCCGGCGAGATCGGTGACCTCCACCGACCCCTGCTGCAGCGTGATCCGATAGATCTCGCGCTGACGCTCGGCCTGCAGGGTCCCCGAGGTGCGGGCCCCGGGGCTGGCGTTGGTGTCGAGCTGATCGGTCATAGCGGCGGCGGAGCGCCAGGGTAGTCGGCCGGCCAGATCAGTCGGCCAGCAGGGCCTCGACCGCAGCGTGGGCGCCCAGCTCGGTGATCGCGGTGTGGGCGGCGGCGAACGCCTCGCGGAACCGGTCCGAACCGGCGATGTCGGCCGGGAACGCCGGGTTGTCGTCGCAGAACACCGCCGGGTCGGCCGCGGCGAGCGCAGCGGCGGCCCGGGGACGGCTGGCGTCGCCGGCCGCGTCGTGGCTCTGCTCGTCGACGGGCACGTCGGACAGGTAGTGGGCCCAGCCGGCAAGGGCGAGCGCCGAGCACTCGAGGGGGCCGTCGGCCAGCAGGTTGCCGGCGATCGTCGGCATCAGGAACGTCGGGAACTTCGACGTGCCGTCGATGCAGAGGCGGGCGATCTGGTCGCGCACGCCGGTGTTGGCGAAGCGCTCGATCACCACGGCGGCGTAGTCCTCGCGGGGATGGCCGGGGATCTCGGTGAGGGTCGGCACGGCCTCGGTGTGCAGCAGTCGGGCGAGGAAGGCGCTGATCGCCGGATCGGCCAACGCCTCGTCGACGTAGGTGATGCCGGCGAGGGCCGACAGGTAGGCGATGCACGAGTGGCCCGAGTTGAGGATGCGGAGCTTGTAGAGCTCCCAGGCGTGGACGTCGTCGGTGTAGAGGGCGCCGACCGCGGCGAAGTCCGGTCGGCCGGCGGCGAAGTCGTCCTCCAGCACCCACTGCCAGAACGGTTCCCCCACCACCGGCCACCGATCGTCGAGTCCGAACGTGGCCCGCAGATGGTCACGGTCGGCCTCGGCGGTCTGGGGCGTGATGCGATCGACCATCGAGTTGGGGAACGTGCAGGCTGCGGCCACCCAGTTCGCCAACTCCTGGGAGCGGCGACGGCAGGCGGCGAGCACGCAGCGTTCGGCGGCCTCGCCGTTGCCCGGCAGGTTGTCGCAGCTCATCACGGTCACCCCGCCGAGCTCTGCGTCGCGACGGGCGTCGAGGCCCGCCGCGATCACGTCGAAGGTGCGCTGGTTGAGCGGCTCGTCGGTGTAGCCGGCCTCGGTCACCGTCATCGACACGATCGCGGTCTCGGCATCGGCGACGGCGGCGATCGCCGGGGCCGCGTCGTCCGCTGCGAGCACGTAGTCGATGATCGACCCGACCACCTCGGTGGCCCGCTCGCCGGTGCCCTTCATCGTGAAGGTGTAGAGGTGGTCCTGAGCGGCGAGGGCGTCGCGCATCGCAGTGTCGCCCGGCAGCAGGCCGATGCCCCGGATGCCCCAGTCGCTGTCGGTGGTGCGGGCCAGGTGGTCGAGGTAGAGCGCGAGGTGGGCCCGGTGGAAGCCGCCGACGCCGATGTGGGCGACCCGGGGGCGCAGGCGTGCGCGGTCGTAGGTCGGGATCTCGAGGCCCCGCTCGGCGAGCTGGGCGCGCTGGTCGTCGTCGGTCCACACCGCAGCGGTGAGGGCAACGGGGTGGACAGCGGCGTCGTCGGTCGAAGTGGCGTCGGGCACGGCGGGCACCCTAAATCAACTCAAACCCACAGAGCAAGTGTGGAAGTGAGTGGTTTCAGAACATTTCGACTTGCCAAACGGACATGAACCCACATAGTGTGCCGATCTGCCTGGGGGGGACCAGCCTTCCCATGCACTGACCAAGGGAGAAACTGATGGCCAGAACGAAGACCGGGCGCTTGCGCCTGTTGTTCGCCCTGCTGATGGCCTTCTCGCTCGTGGCCGCCGCCTGCGGGGGCAGCGACAGCGAGGGCGCCGACGGCGGTTCCAGTGACAGCGGTTCCGACGACAGCGGTTCCGATGACGGCGGTTCCGATGACGGTGCCGCTGCGGGCGAGGGCGGCGAGATCAACGTCGTCATCGTCAACAACCCGCAGATGGAGGACATCGCCGAGCTCACCCCCGAGCTCTTCACCGCCGAGACCGGCATCACCGTGAACTACTCCTTCCTCGAGGAGGGCACGCTGCGCGAGATCGTCACCCGTGACGCCGCCGCCGGCGGCGACCAGTTCGACGTGGTGATGGTCGGCATGTACGACACGCCGCAGTTCGGCGCCAACGGCTGGCTCACCGACCTCACCCCGATGGCCGAGGCCGACGCCGACTACCAGATCGACGATCTGTTCCCGTCGGTGCGTGGCGGTCTCTCGGTCGACGGCGCCCTCTACTCGTCGCCGTTCTACGCCGAGTCGTCGTTCGTCATGTATCGCCAGGACGTCCTCGACGAGGCCGGTCTCGAGATGCCCGCCGCTCCCACCTGGGACGAGGTGGCCGAGATCGCCCGTGCGGTCGACTCCGACGACATGGCCGGCATCTGCCTGCGTGGCAAGCCCGGCTGGGGCGACCTCGGCGCTGCCTTCACCACCGTCCTCAACACCTTCGGTGGCACCTGGTGGGAGGCCAACGACGACGGCTCGATCGGCACAGCGATGGTCGACCAGCCCGAGTTCCGCGAGGCCCTCGACTTCTACTCGACGCTGATCGCGGACGCCGGCCAGCCCGACGCCTCCAACGCCAGCTTCAACGAGTGCCTGAGCCTCTACCTCGATGGCAAGGTGGCGATGTGGTACGACGCCACGGTCGCCGCCGGTCTCCTCGAGGCCGACGACAGCCCGGTCAAGGGCCTCAACGGCTTCGCCCTCGCCCCGACCAACGTCACCGACGCCTCGGGCTGGCTCTGGTCCTGGAACCTCGGCATCCCCACCAACTCGCCCAACCCCGAGCTGGCGTGGGAGTACATCTCGTGGGCCACCAGCCCCGGCTACATCGAGGCCGCCGGCGACCTCATCTCGGGCGGCTGGGCCGCCATTCCCCCGGGCACCCGGGCCTCGACCTACGAGATCCCCGAGTACACCGAGGCCGCTGCCGCCTTCGCCGACAAGACGCTCGACGCCATGAACGCGGCGCCGATCGACAACCCCGGCACCACGCCTCGCCCCGGCCTCCCCGGTGTGCAGTACGTCGGTGTGCCGGAGTTCCAGGACGTCGGCAACCAGTGCACCGAGCTGTTCTCCAGCGTCATCGCCGGCCAGCTCGACATCGACGATGCCCTGTCGCAGTGTCAGGACATCGCCGCCGCTGTCAGCCAGTGAGCTGACGCTGTTTCCCCGGTGATCGGGGCC
>JBPEXC010000365.1:0-25195 GCA_052032035.1 Acidimicrobiales bacterium
CGTCGTCACCTACGAGTTCGAGAACATCCCGGTGGCCGCCGTCGAGACGATCGGCGCCGACCGGGTGCGCCCCCATCCCCGCGCCCTCGACGTGTCGGCCGATCGCCTCACCGAGAAACAGCACGTCGCCTCGATCGGGCTCACGCCGGCCCCGTTCCGAGCAGCCGACGACCAGGCCGGGCTCGAGGCCGCCGTCGCCGAGCTCGCCGCCGAGGGCCACGACCGCATGGTGGCCAAGACCCGACGCCTCGGCTACGACGGCAAGGGGCAGCTCCGGATCGCCGCTGGCGAGGTGCCGACCGACGCCTTCGCACAGCTCGGGGGCGTGCCCCTCGTGGTCGAGGGCTTCGTCGACTTCGACTGCGAGATCTCGGTGATCGCGGCCCGTGCGATCGAGGGCAGCGTGCGCTGCTTCCCGCCGGCCCGCAACGAACACCGCGACGGCATCCTCGCGGTCTCGGAGGTGCCCGCCGGGGTCGATGCCGACGTGGCGACCGCCGCGCAGTCGGCCGCCGAACGCTTGCTGGCATCGCTGGACTACGTCGGGGTGCTCGGCCTCGAACTGTTCGTGACCGCGGACGGTTTGCTGGTCAACGAGTTCGCCCCGCGGGTCCACAACTCGGGCCACTGGAGCGAGCTGGCGTCGGTCACCGACCAGTTCGAACAGCACGTCCGGGCCGTGCTCGGCCTCCCGCTCGGCGACCCCGCCACCCTCGCGTGTCGCATGGAGAACCTGATCGGCGCAGAGCTCGATCGCGCCCCCGAGTTGCTCGCGGCCGGCGACTGGCGGGTGCACGTCTACGGCAAGGCCGAGGCCCGTCCGGGGCGCAAGATGGGGCACGCGACCCGCCTGACCGGCGACGGGGTTCAACTTTTTCGTTGAAGGGCCGGTTCCGGGGAGGTTCGCGTCCGGGCGCAGGCCACAATGAGTCGGTGGAGGCAGATCGGTGACCGAAACCCTGCGCGCCCTCTCGCTCGACCTCGGCCCGGTGGCCGCCGGAGAGCAGGTGTCCGGCAAGGTCCGAGAGGCCTGGCCGCTCACGCGAGGGCGACGCCTGCTGGTCACCACCGACCGGCTCTCGGCCTTCGACCGGATCATGGGCCACGTGCCCCACAAGGGACAGGTCCTCAATCAGCTCGCTGCGTGGTGGTTCGACCACACCGCCGACATCGTGCCCAACCACGTCGTCTCGGTCCCCGACCCCAACTGCCTGATCGCCCGCGACGTCACCACCCTCCCCGTCGAGGTGGTCGTCCGGGGCCGTCTCACCGGCTCCACCTCCACCTCCGTGCTGCCGCGCTACCAGGCCGGTGAGCGGGTGCTCTACGGCTACGAGTTGCCCGACGGGCTCACCGCCCACGGTCCGCTTCCCCGCCCGCTGATCACCCCCACCACCAAGGGGGCCGCCGGTGAGCACGACGTTCCGATCACCGTCGACGAGGTCGTGACCGAGGGGTTGCTCGACGCCGAGCTGTGGGTCGAGGTCCAGCGGGTGGCGCTCGCCCTGTTCGCCCGGGGCGTCGAAGTGGCCGAGCGGGCCGGCTTCGTCCTGGCCGACACCAAGTACGAGTTCGGGGTCGACGACGCCGGCGAGTTGCTGATCATCGACGAGATGCACACCCCCGACTCGTCGCGATACTGGGACGCCGCCACCCTCGACGAGCGACTCGCCGCCGGCCAGGCGCCCGACGGCTACGACAAGGAGCCGGTGCGACTCGCCCTGCGGGCCGCCGGCTACTCCGGCGACGGTCCGCCGCCGAACCTGGATCCGTCGATCTGGCAACAGACGTCGGCCCGCTACGTGGAACTCTACGAACGCATCACCGGCGAGACGTTCGTCGCCGGCGCCACCCCGATCGTCGACCGCATCCGCCACAACCTCTCGGAGCTCGTGCCGTGACCCCACGCCCCTACGACACCCCGTCGTTCGACCCGGATGCCGACCTCCCCAAGGAGGAGTGCGGTGTGGTCGGCATCTCGTCCGCCAACGCCGACGCCGCCAAGCTCGCCTTCTTCGGGCTCTACGCCCTGCAGCACCGGGGCCAGGAGGCGGCCGGCATCGCCGTCGCCGACGGTCGGGTCGTGCGGGTCTCCAAGGATCAGGGCCTGGTGAGCCAGGCCTTCGGCGCCAACCAGCTCGACCCCCTCGTCGGGCACCTGTCGATCGGGCACACCCGCTACTCGACCACCGGCTCGAACTCCGACCGCAACGTGCAGCCCTACGTCGTCGAGACGATGCACGGCCCGCTCGGCGTGGCCCACAACGGCAACCTGGTCAACACCGACACGCTCCGGGCGGGCCTCCTCGAGCGAGGGTTCGGACTGCAGTCGTCGTCCGACTCCGAGGTGATCGCCCTCACCCTGGCCCAGACCGAAGGCACCACCTGGGAGGAGCGCCTGGCCACGATCATGCCCAGCTGGGAGGGGGCGTTCAGCCTCGTGATCATCTCGGGCACCAAGGTGATCGCCACCCGCGATCCCTGGGGGTTCCGGCCGCTGTCGTTCGGACGCCTGCCGTCGGGCGGCCACGTCGTTGCCTCGGAGACCGGCGCCCTCGAGACCCTCGGCTGCGACCAGATCCGGGAGGTCGAGCCGGGCGAGATCGTCGTGCTCCAGGGGCAGGTCGCCCGCTCGCACCGGGCGATGGCCCCGGCCGAGCGGCAGGCCCGCTGCACCTTCGAACACATCTACTTCTCCCGCCCGGACGCCCGGTGGGACGGCCTCAGCGTCCACCACGCCCGCCACCGCCTCGGGGAGGAACTCGCACGGGAGCACGCCGTCGACGCCGACGTGGTGATCCCGGTGCCCGACTCCTCGACCCCGGCCGCCATCGGCTACTCGTCGGCCAGCGGCATCGAATACAACGAGGGCTTCGTCAAGAACCGTTACATCGGGCGCACCTTCATCGAGCCGACCGACGAGCTGCGTCGCCAGGGCGTGAAGCTCAAGTTCAACATGCTCGACGACAACGTCCGCGGGAAGCGCGTGGTCGTGATCGACGACTCGATCGTGCGCGGCACCACCTCGGGCCCGCTCGTGCGCATGGTCCGCGACGCCGGTGCCACCGAGGTCCACGTGCGCATCACCTGCCCACCGATCGCCCACCCCTGCTTCTTCGGGGTCGACATGGGCAGCTACGAAGAGCTGATCGCCCATCAGCTGAGCGTGCAGGAGATCGCCGACCACATCGGCGCCGACTCCCTCGGCTTCCTCTCGGTCGAGGCCATGATGAAGGCCCTCGGGCGCGACGACGGCTACTGCAACGCCTGCTTCACCGGCGACTACCCCGTGCCGGTCCAGCTCAACCTCATGACGTCCAAGCAACGATTCGACGGAGTTCTCGGATGACCGCCGCCAGTCCCACCCTGCTCGTGATCGGGAGCGGGGGTCGTGAACACGCCATCACCGAGAGCCTGCTCCGTTCGCCACGCGGCCCGAAGGTGTTCGTGGCGCCCGGCAACGCCGGCACCGAGGCCCACAACGTCGCCCTCGACGTCAGCGATCACGCCGCCGTCGCCGCGTTCTGCGCGGAACACGCCGTCGACCTGGTCGTCGTCGGGCCCGAGGCCCCGCTCGTCGCCGGCCTCGTCGACGACCTCACCGCGGCCGGCGTCGCCTGCTTCGGCCCGACCGCGGCCGCCGCCCGGCTCGAGGGGTCGAAGGCGTTCACCCGCGAGTTCGCAGCCCGTCACGGCATCCCCGGGCCTCGCTTCGCCCAGTTCCACGACGTCGAGGCCGCCACCAACTGGCTCGACGAGGTGCAGGTGCCCGTCGTGGTCAAGGCCGACGGCCTCGCCGCCGGCAAGGGCGTGGTCGTGCCCGAGGACCGGGTCGAGACCGAGCGAGCGATCTTCGAGATGCTCGCCGGAGGTTCGATGGGCGAGGCCGGCGCCTCGATCGTCCTCGAGGAGCGCATGGAGGGCGAGGAGCTGTCGCTGATCGCCTTCTGCGACGGCACGGTGGCCCGTACCCTGCCGCCGGCCCAGGACCACAAGCGGGTCGGCGTCGGCGACACCGGCCCGAACACCGGTGGCATGGGAGCGTTCGCCCCGGTGCCCGGCGTGACCGCCGAGCAGGTCGCCGAGCTCGAGGCCGCGTTCCTGCAGGCCGCGGTCGATGGCATGGCCGCCGACGGCACCCCGTACGTCGGCCTGCTCTACGCGGGGCTGATGATGACGGCGGAGGGACCGCGCCTCGTCGAGTACAACGCCCGCTTCGGCGATCCCGAGGCCCAGGTGCTGCTCGCGCTGCTCGAGACCGACCTCGTCGAGGTGGTCGAGGCGTGCACCGCCGGTCGGCTCGGCGAGATCGAGTACGCCCTGTCGGAGCGGACGGCGGTCACCGTCGTCGCCTGCGCCGAGGGCTACCCGGCGTCGGTGAAGAAGGACATCCCGATCCCCGACGTCGTGCTCCCCGCCGATGCGACCCTGATCCACGCCGGCACGACCCGCAACGCCGACGGCGCCGTCGTCTCGTCGGGCGGGCGCGTCCTCAACGTCGTCGCCACCGGCGACGACCTGGCCGAGGCCCTCCGGGGCTCCTACGAGGTGATCCACCAGCTCACCTCGGGCACCGACCTGTTCGCCCGTCCCGACATCGGCTGGCGTCACGCCCCCGGCGTCGGCATCGCCGCGCTGAAGGCGGCCGCCGGAGCCGGCGACGCCTACGCCGCCGCCGGCGTGAGCTTCGAGGCCGGCGACGCCGCCATCGACCAGATCGCCGACGCGGTGAAGGAGACCCACACCGACCGCGTGGTCGCCGGGGTCGGCAGCTTCGGCGGCGTCTTCGATCTCGCCGGGCTCGGCCTCGAGCAGCCCCTGCTCGTGAGCTCGACCGACACCTGCGGCACCAAGACCGTGCTCGCCGCCGAGCTCAACATGTGGGACGACATCGGCGCCGACATCGTCAACCACGGCGTGAACGACGTGCTCGTGCAGGGGGCCAAGCCCCTGTTCATGCTCGACACGATCTCGGCCGGCAGCCTCGACCCCGACATCGTCGGCCGGGTCGTGCGCTCGATGGCCGCCGCGTGCCGGGAGAACGCGTGTGTCCTCCTCGGTGGGGAGACCGCCGAGGTGCCCGACCTGATCGTGCCCGGTGGCGTCGATGTGGCCGGCACGATGGTCGGCGTCGTCGACCGCGCCGCACTGCTGCCCCGGCCCGACATCGACCCCGGCGACGTCCTGATCGGGCTCGCGTCGAGCGGACTCCACACCAACGGCTACTCGCTCGCCCGCAAACTCGGTGCCGCCCACGGCTTCAACAACGCCGTGCCCGGCACCGACATCCCGCTCGGCATCGCCCTGCTCGCACCCCACCGCAGCTACCTCGCGCCCCTCGCCCAGGTGCTCGACGGCCCGATCGTCAAGGCCCTCGCCCACCTGACCGGTGGCGGCTTCCCCGACAACATCCCGCGCTGCCTGCCCGCCGGGCTCGGCGCCGAGGTCGACACCTCGGCCTGGACCACGCCGCCGCTGTTCGACTGGCTGCAACGCCAGGCCGGCATCGACCTGGTCGAGGCCCACCGGATCTTCAACATGGGCATCGGCATGGTGGCCGTCGTCGCACCCGAACACGCCGACGCCTTCGACCAGCTCGTGCCCGAACCGACCTACCGGATCGGGCGCATCGTCGAGGGCTCGGGGGTCCACCTGTCGTGAGCGGCCGCCTCGTCGTCCTCGTCTCGGGCACCGGATCCAACCTGGCGGCGATCATCGCCGCCTGCGCGGCCGGCGAGCTCGACGCCGAGGTGGTCGGGGTGGTCGCCAACAAGCCGGCGGGCGGGATCGACAAGGCGGAGGCCGCCGGGATCCCCACCGTGGTGCTCGCACCCGAGAAGGGCGAGGCCCGCACCGACTACGACCGCCGGCTCACCGCCGTCGTCGCCGACTTCGACCCCGATCTGGTGGTGATGGCGGGCTGGATGCGCATCACGACGATGGCGTTCCTCGAGAACTTCGACGTCGTCAACCTCCACCCGGCCCTGCCCGGCGCCTACCCCGGGTTGCACGCCATCGAGCGGGCCTTCGACGACTGGGTCGCGGGCTCGATCGACGCCGGAGGGGTCATGGTCCACTGGGTGCCGGACGAGGGTGTGGACGACGGCCCCGTCATCGCCCAACGCACCGTGCCCTTCGTCACCGGCGACACCCTCGAATCGTTCGAGACCCGGGTCCACCAGACCGAACACGAGCTCATCGTCGAGGCGATCGCCCTCGCCCTCAGTCACATCGGAGTCAGCAGTGTCCTCTGAAACGTCTCCCTCGATCGGCGCCCTCCACGAGGCCCTCTTCGCCGGCCACGAGTCGCTCACCTTCGACGACCTGCTGGTCGTGCCCGGGTGGAGCACCGTCCTGCCCAACGAGGCCGACACCACCACCCGCCTCGGCCACATCACGTTGCGGACGCCGCTGATGTCGGCGGCGATGGACACGGTCACCGAGTCGCCCCTCGCGGTCGCCCTCGCCCGCGAGGGCGGCATCGGCATCCTCCACCGCAACCTGCCGGTCGAGGAGCAGGCCCATCAGGTCGACCTGGTGAAGCGAGCCCAGTCGGGGATGATCAGCGACCCGATCTTCCTGTCGCCCAAGGCCACCCTCGCCGACGCCGAGGAGCTGATGGCCACCCACAAGATCAGCGGTGTGCCGATCTGCGAGGACGACGGCAAGCTCGTCGGCATCCTCACCAACCGAGACGTGCGGTTCTGCGGTCCGGACGACGACGCCTGCCCGGTCACCCAGTTCATGACCGCGTCGGATCTGGTGACCGCTCCGGAGGGCACCACCCTCGACGAGGCCGTCAAGATCCTCCACCGTCACCGGATCGAGAAGCTGCCTCTCGTCGACAACGCCGGGATCCTGCGGGGCCTGATCACGGTCAAGGACATCGACAAGCGGGTGGAGAAGCCCAACGCCACCCTCGACGAGCACGAGCGTCTCTGCGTCGGTGCAGCAATCGGGGTGACCGACACGATCGAGCGGTCCGGCGCCCTGGTCGAGGCCGGTGTCGACATGCTGGTGATCGACACCGCACACGGTCACACCCTCGGGGTGGTGGAGGCGGTGCGTTCGATCAAGGCCAACTTCCCGAACGTCCTGGTGGTGGGCGGCAACGTCGTCACCCGCGAGGGCGTCGACGCGCTGGTCGAGGCCGGATCCGACATCGTCAAGGTCGGGGTGGGCGCCGGTTCGATCTGCACCACCCGCGTGGTGGCGGGGGCCGGCATGCCGCAGATGAGCGCGATCTACGAGTGCGCCCAGGCCGCCCAGCGCCACACCGTCACCAACCGGATCACCGGCGAGCCGATGCCGCTGCCGATCATCGCCGACGGCGGCGTGGTCACCTCGGGCGACATCGTGAAGGCGTTCGTCGCCGGCGCCGATGCGGTGATGCTCGGCAATGCGCTCGCCGGTTGCGACGAGGCGCCCGGTGACCTCGAGCTGGTCGACGGGGCGATGTGGAAGACCTACCGCGGCATGGGCTCGGCCGGCGCGATGCGCGGTCGGGCCTCCGATCGCTACGGCACCGCCCAGAAGAAGGGCAAGCACGTGCCCGAGGGGGTCGAGGCCCGGGTCCGCTACGCCGGCCGGCTCAGCGAGCTGGTGTCGCAGCTCGTCGGCGGGCTCCGCTCGGGGATGGGCTACGCCGGGGCCGGCAGCATCGACGACCTGCGGCGCACCACCCGCCTCACCCGGATCACCGGGGCGGGCCTGCGCGAGAGCCATCCCCACGATGTCGACGTGCTCCGCGACTGACCAACTCAGTGACTGACCAACCGAGCGACTGAACGACCGAACGACCGACCCTCCCCGCGTGCGGCCTTTCGGGGATTGGGTCACTGTGGCGGTGTCTAGGGCCCTCTGGGCCACCCAATGTCGGACGCGGGCGGCGGTTCTGGGATTGGGTCGCTGTGGCGGTGTCTGGGGCCCTGTGAGCCACCCAATGTCGGACGCCTGCGGCGGTAGCGGGATTCGGACGGGTGGGCGGCGCGTCCGATTCCCGCTCGTCAACGGGCGCGGTCGCGGGCAGGATGTCGGCATGACCTCGCTCGCCACCCAGGATGCCAAGCCCGGCAGCGACACCGAGAGGGAGGCGTGGGCCCGAGCGGTGGAGAGTCGCGATGCCCGCTTCGACGGTTGGGTCTACGTCGGGGTCACCTCCACCGGCATCTACTGTCGGCCGAGCTGCCCGACCCCGGTGCGACCCAAGCGTCGCAACATGACCTTCTGGGCCACCCCCGCCGCCGCTCAGGCAGCCGGGTTCCGGGCGTGCAAGCGCTGCGCGCCCGACGCCACCCCCGGTTCGCCGGAGTGGAACCGTCGCGACGATCTCGTCGCCCGGGCGGTGCGCTCGATCGACGACGGGGCCGTCGACCGGCTCGGCGTCGCCGGCCTGGCCGACGAGCTGGGGGTGAGCGCCCGCCATCTCCACCGGTTGCTCGATGCCGAGATCGGTGCGGGGCCCTTGGCGCTCGCCCGGGCCCGCCGAGCCCGCACCGCCCGGTCGCTGATCGAATCGACCGACCTCGCGTTCTCCGAGATCGCCTTCGCCTCCGGGTTCGAGTCGATCCGCCAGTTCAACGACACGATCCGCCAGGTGTTCGATCGCACACCCACCGAGATCCGCAATCGAGGCAGACGGGGCGAACGCAGCGCCGACGGTGGTGCGATCGAGCTCCGACTCCCCACCCGAGCGCCCTTCGACGCCCAACGGCTCCTCGCCTGGTTCGCCGTCCACGCCATCGACGGCGTCGAGGAGGTGGCCGACGGCACCTATCGCCGGAGCGTCCACCTCCCGGGCGGGCCCGCCGTGATCGAACTCGAACCCGGCGACGGCGAGGTGCGCGCCCGCTTCCACCTCTCCGCCATCTCCGACCTCCCCCAGGCCCTCCAGCGATCCCGCCGACTCCTCGACCTCGACGCCGACCCGACGCTGATCTCCGAGACCCTCGCCACCGACCCGCCGATGGCGGCACTGGTGGCCCGGCGACCGGGTCTGCGATCGCCGGGCGAGCTGTCGCCCTTCGACGGTGCGATCCGCGCCGTGCTCCACCAACAGGTCTCGCTCGCATCGGCCCGAGGCATGGCGTCCCGCCTCGCCGCCGCCCACGGCACGCCCTTGGCCGTCCCGGTCGGCAGGGTCACGACCGTGCTGCCGACCCCCGAGCGGTGGGCCGAGCTCGACCCCGGCGATCTCGGCCTCACCACGAGCCGGGCGCGAGCCCTCGTCGGGCTCGCGGCGGCGGTCGCCGACGGGCGGATCGACCTCGAGCCCCACACCGACCGCGACCGAGCGGCGGCCGCCCTGTTGGCGCTGCCCGGCATCGGCCCGTGGACCGTCGGGGTCATCCGGCTCCGCTGTCTCGCCGATCCCGATGTCTTCGCCGCCGGCGACCTGGCCCTCCAGCGGGCCCTGGCCGCCCTCGACCTGCCGGCTTCCCCGGCCGGTGCCGCCACCGTCGCCGAGTCGTGGCGACCGTGGCGGAGTTACGCCATGCACCATCTGTGGGCCCACTACCTCGAGGAGGTCACATCGTGACCGACAGCCCGACCACCGTCCCGGATCCCGTCCACCACCGCACCGTCGTCGACGCGCCGATCGGTCCGATCGTGCTCGTCGCCTCGGCCGATGCGCTGCGCCGTGTCGGCTGGCACGACGAGACCGGTCCGCATCGGGAGAAGGGGATCGGCGACGTCGTCGACGTCGACACCCCCGACGACCACCCGATCCTCGCTCGGGCCGCCGCACAGCTCGCCGAGTACTTCGCCGGTGAGCGGACGACCTTCGAGCTGCCCCTCGACCCGGAGGGCACCGAGTTCCAACTCGCGGCATGGGAGGCGTTGCGCCAGATCCCCTTCGGCGAGACCCGCAGCTATCGCGACCAGGCCACCTCGATCGGGAAGCCGAGCGCCGTGCGGGCCATCGGCGCCGCCAACGGTCGCAACCCGATCCCGATCGTCGTGCCGTGCCATCGCGTGCTCGGCGCCGACGGCAGCCTGACCGGCTTCGCCGGCGGGGTCGAGATCAAGGCCTGGCTGCTCGACCACGAAGCCCGCCATTCGGGGCTGTTCGCGTCCCGGTAGCGTCGGGGGTATGGCTGCTCCCTCCCTCGTCACCACCGCCCCCCGCACGCTCGGCGCCTTCGAGGTCGGGCCGATCGGGTTCGGTTGCTGGCGTTTCACCCACGACGGCATCGACGAGGCCCGAGCCCTGCTCGAGCGGGCCCTCGACCTCGGGATGAACCTGATCGACACCGCGGACGTCTACGGTCTCGACTGGGGCGGCACCGGGTTCGGCGCCAACGAGGAGGTGCTGGGCACCGTGTTGGCCCAGGCCCCCGAGCTGCGCGACCGGATGGTGCTGGCGACCAAGGGCGGCATCATCCCCCCGACCCCCTACAACTCGAGCGACGAGTACCTCACCACGGCGTGCGACGACAGCCTGCGCCGCCTCGGCGTCGAGACGATCGACCTCTACCAGATCCATCGACCCGACGTCTTCACCCACCCCGAGGCCCTCGCCGCCACCCTGACCAAGCTGCGCGACGCCGGCAAGATCCGCGAGGTCGGGGTGTCGAACTACACCCCCGCCCAGACCGACGCCCTGCAGGCCTTCTGCGACTTCCGGATCGTGACCGACCAGCCGCAGTTCTCCCTGGTGCACCTCGACCCGATGCAGGACGGCACCTTCGACCGCTGTCTGCGGGAACGCACCGTGCCGCTCGCCTGGAGCCCCCTCGGCGGCGGTTCGCTGGCGACCGGGGAGGGCCTCCGCCCCGAGCTCCTCTCCGAGCTCGACCGGCTGGCCGAGCGGGAGGGGGTCGCTCGTTCGGTGATCGCCCTGGCGTTCGTGCTCGCCCACCCGGTCGCCGCCGTCGCCCTCGTCGGGACGCAGAACCTCGATCGTCTCGACGAGATGGCGAGCGCACTCGACGTCACCCTCGATCGCGACGACGTCTACGCCCTCATCCCCGCCGCCACGGGTGTGCCCCTGCCCTGACCGCTGCCCGGCCCGTGGCCGTCGGCACGGGCGACCGCCTCGTGACCCCCGGTTGTTGCTCTCCGGGGCCGGAGGCTGTTTCATGAACCGCATGACGAGGCGGGCCACCATCGAAGACGTGGCGAAGGCTGCCGGTGTTTCGGTGGCCACGGTGTCGCGCGCCCTGCGCGATCTGCCGAACGTGGCTCCCTCCACCAAGGACAAGGTGCAACGGGTCGCCGCCGACCTCGACTACGTGGTCAACCCGACCGCCAGCCGTCTGGCCTTCAGCCGGGGCCGTCCGGAACCGGCCGAGCCCTGGCGAGCCCGAGGGTCGATGGCCCGAAGTGTCGCGGTGGCGGTGCCGGTGTTCGACTCGTGGTACTTCTCCAAGCTGGTCGCCGGCCTCGAGGCGGTCGTGCGCGAAGCGGGGATCGAGCTGCTGCTCCACGCGATCAGCGACGACCGGGAACGCACTCAGTTCCTGGCCGGCCGGGGTGGGTGGCGGCCACGGTGCGACGGGCTGGTGATGGCCGACCTCCGGCTCCACGACGCCGAAGCCGACCGTCTCGCCTCCCAAGGCGCCCGCATCGTCACGATCGGAGCGAAGACGCCGTTCTTCTCCTCGATCGTGCTCGATGAGCGCGTCGCTGCCGGCGAGGCGATGAAGCACCTGGTCGAGCAGGGCCACCGCCGGATCGGGTTCATCGTCGGTGAGAGCCACGCCCTCGACTTCCGGGTGCCGATGCAGCGCCTGGACGGCGCCAAGGCGGTGATGCACGCCGCCGGCATCGTTCCCGACCCGACCCTGGAGATCTCGGGCGGGTTCAACGTGGCCGGTGGACGCGAGGCGATGGCCCGGATGCTCGACCGACCCGAACCGCCGACGGCGGTGTTCGCGCTGAGCGACGACATGGCCTACGGGGCGATCGACGCCGTGCGGCGGCGAGGCTGGCGGGTGCCCGAGGACGTGGCGATCGTCGGATTCGACGACAACGACATGGCCGAGCTCTTCGGGCTGACGACGGTGCGACAGGACGTCGACCAGATCGGCGCAACCGCGGGCCGCATGCTGGTGCGGGCTCTCGACCATCCCTCGGGCAAGGCCGAGATCGAGCACGTCTGCACCCCCACCTACCTGGTGATCCGTTCGTCGTCGATGCGGGCCGAGATCCGCACCTGAGCGAGGTCGGCGCGTGACGGACGCGTGACGAAACCGACATCGGGGAACCCCGGGGACGCAGCTCGGCGTCGGAACTGCCGATCTGTCACCTGACTCGGCGGCCGTCGCACCGGTCGCCGCGAGCCCCGGAGGGACTCCGATGCGACTGCGTGCCCACGACCCGTTCCCCGACCGCCGACGCCGGTGGGTGTTGTTGTTGGCCCTCGCCACGATCGCCGGCGCGTGCAGCGCGCAGGGCAGCGACGACGGGAGCGCGGCGTTCGACAGCGGCGGCGATGCGGCCACGGAGGCCCCGGCGACGACGATGATCGCCGACGAGGCCGACGCCGAGGCGAGCGACGACTCGGCCGAGGACCTGGCCGGCGGCGAGGTCGTCGGCGAGCGGGTGGAGGCGACGGCCGGTGCCCCCTCCACCGGATCGGGCGGCGCCCCGGCCGCCATCGACAGCCCCGAGGCTCAGGTCGCCCCCGATCTCGGGCGGCAGATCATCCGCACGGCGTCGGTCACCGTCGAGGTCGACGACATCCTCGTCGCCGGGCAGGAGGCCAACACGATCGTCGCGGGCTTCGGCGGCCTGCTGTTCGACCAGACCACCTCGGTGTCGGGTAGCCCGACCTCGACGCTGACGTTCCGGGTCCAGCCCGGCGACTTCTCCGAGGCGCTCGACGCCCTCGCCGGGGTCGGCGTGGTGCTCGCCCAGGAGGTGTCGGCGACCGACGTGACCGAGCGGGTCGTCGACCTCGAGAGCCGCATCATCACCTCCGAGGCCAGCGTCGAGCGACTTCGGGCCTTCCTGGCCGACGCGACGACCCTCGAGGCGATCGCCCAGGTCGAGGCCGAGCTCCTCGCTCGCGAGACCGACCTCGAGCTGTTGCGCGGGCAGCTGCGGACCCTGCAGAACCAGGTGAACCTGGCCACGATCACCCTCCACCTCACCCAGCCGGTCCCGGGTCCGGCGATCAAGGCGGAGACCACCGCCTACGCCGCCCACGACGGTGGTGCCGCCTGCCCCGGGCTCACCGAGCTCGAGCTGACCGAGGGCGACGACCTCACCCTGTGCGTCGAGGTGACCAACACCGGCGACACCCACCTCGGCGAGTTCGAGCTCTCGGCCCACGGGCTCGGCGTCGATGCCGACGACTTCGTCACCCTCGACGGTCGCCCGGTCGACACGATCGTGGCGGTCGCCCCGGACGAGGTCGTGCGGTTCTACGCCGAGGCCGAGGCCGAGGCGTTCCGGTCGGGCACGGTGGACGTGCGGGCGCGGGTGGTCGACGACGAGGGCAATGATCTGCGGCTCGGGAGCACCGATGCCCAGTCGTCGGCCGATCTCGACATCGACGAGGACCTGACCCCGCCATCGTTCCTCGACGGCCTCGCCGGTGGCTGGGCGGCCCTGGTGGCCCTGGCCCAGGTGGCGGCGTTCCTGGCCGGCGTGTTCCTGCCCTTCGTGTGGGTGCCGGTCCTGCTCGTGGTCGGTTGGCGGTGGTGGAAGCCCCGCCGGGCCGCCCGGGCCGAGGCCCGCCGAGCGGCTCGACCCGTCGTCCCGGCCTGGTCGCCGACCGGACCGACCCCGCCACCTCCCGGCCCGCGCGACGCACCGGAACCGGGGACCGACGGCCCGGAGCTGCCATCCTGAGGGGGTGACCAGCCCTTCCACGCCGGCCTTCGCCGATCACCCGCCACCCGCCTGGGTAGCCGAGGTCGACCAGCTGATCGACGATCTCGGCAGCTCGCTCGGCGAGCTGCCCTACGATCCCACGCCCGACCGGCTCTACACCGCCACCGACCTGTACGGCGACCTGGCCGAGCGGGGCTTCGAGGGCTGTCGCGACCAGGTGATCTACCGGCGGGCCCGGGTGTCGGGCGGGCCGCCGATCCCGCCGGCGGAGTCGCTGGCCCACCGGCTCCACGACCACGGCATCACGGTCGCCCTCGACGAGTTCCGGGCGTCGCACCGGCTCGTCGGAGTGATGGGCGGCCACGCCCTGGTGCGCGGCTCGGTCGGCTACCGCCAGGCCGTCGAACTCGGGCGGGCGTTGGCCACCGCCGGCTACTGCGTGGTCACCGGCGGCGGTCCGGGCGCGATGGAGGCCGCCAACCTCGGGGCGGCCACCGCCGGGCTCGACGACGCAGCGGTCGCCGGCATCGTCGACCGGCTCGCCGTCCACCCCACGTTCGAGGCCGACCCCGACGCCTTCACCCGGGTGGCGGTCGACGAGATGGTGGCGATCGAGGCCCCGGTCGACAACCTGTCGGTGCCGACGTGGTTCTACGGGCACGAACCGTCGAACCCGTTCGCCACCCACATCGCCAAGTACTTCTCCAACTCCGAGCGTGAGGACGGCCTGCTGGCGATCGCCACCTACGGCATCGTCTTCGTGCGGGGTGGGCCCGGGACCCTGCAGGAGGTGTTCCAGGACGCCGCCCAGAACGCCTACCGGACCTACGGTCCGCCGTCGCCGATGGCGTTCCTCGAGCCGGTCGACGTGCCGGAGTGGTGGCGCCGATCGGGGGTGCTCGACGCCCTCGGTCGGGCCTTCGCCGGCGCCCACGACCGGCGGCCCGGGTGGGACCTGATCGGTCGCGCCACCTCGGTCGCCGGCGCGGTCCGTATCATCGACGAGGGCCCGGAACGGCCACGAGAAGAGAGCCCGGAACGGCCTCGGGAGTACAGTCCGGAACGGCCTCGGGAGTGACCGCGAGAGGGGGTGACGCCACGATGACTCGACGACTCACGCAGTTCAGCCACGGCGCTGGTTGAGCGTGCAAGCTCGCTCCGAGCGAGCTGGCCCACGTGCTGGGCCGTCTCACCCCCAACGACGATCCCCGCCTCCTCGTCGACGCCGCGACCGGTGACGACGCAGCCGTCTGGCGTCTCGACGACGACCGGGCCCTGGTGGTGACCGCCGACTTCATCACCCCCCTCGTCGACGACGCTGCGACGTGGGGCCGGATCGCCGCGGCCAACGCCGTGTCGGACGTGTACGCGATGGGTGGTCGTCCGCTGCTGGCGCTCAACCTCGTCGGCTGGAATCACGACGAGCTACCGACCGATCTGCTCGGCGACGTGCTCGCCGGCGCCCAGGAGGTCGCTCGTGCCGGCGGGTTCGTGATCGCCGGCGGCCACACCGTCGACGACCCCGAGCCGAAGTTCGGGCTCGCCGTCGTGGGCGAGGTCGACCCCGCCAAGATGTTGACCAACGCCGGCTTCCGGCCGGGTCAGGACGTCGTGCTCACCAAGGCGCTCGGCGTCGGGGTGGCGGCCACGGCGATCAAGGCCGGTCAGGCGCCCGACGCCCTCGTCGAGGAGATGGTGGCCTCCACCACGCTGCTCAACGACGAAGCGGCCCGGGTGGCCGTCGACGCGGGAGCGACCGGGGCCACCGACGTCACCGGCTTCGGCCTGCTCGGCCACCTCGGTCGAGCGGCGGTCGAGTCCGACGTCGACGTCCATCTCGACGCCGGCGCGGTGCCCCTCTTCGCCGGCGTGGCCGACCTGGCGGCCGACGGCATCGTGCCCGGCGGCTCGCGACGCAACCTCGACGCAGTGGTCGCCCAGCTCGACGCCGGCGACGTCGACGACACGCTCGTCCTCCTCCTCGCCGACGCCCAGACCTCGGGCGGGCTGGTGTTCGGGGTCGATCCGGCGGCGTCGCGGGCGGTGGTCGAGACCCTGCGAGCGACCGGCCACCACGCCGGCGTGATCGGTCGCACCCGGGCCGGCTCGGGTCGACTCGACCTCGGCCGGACGCGCTAGCTGGCGGCCGACGGGTCGCCGAAGCCGTTGGAGCGGACCTCGTCGGTGTGTTCGCCGAGCGAGGGCACCGGCCGCCGCGGGGTGAACGCCTGGCCGCCGAAACGGACCGGGGCCGCAACGGTCCGCACATGGCGTCCGTCGGGCGTGGTGATGCCGTCGGAGGTGTCGGTGTCGACGATCAGGCCGAGTGCCTCGGTCTGGGGATCGGCCACCACCTCGGCCATCGACTGGCACGGCGCCCACCACACGTCGTTGGCGTCGAACGCGGCGGCCCACTCGTCGAGGGGGCGGGTGGCGAAGGTGGCATCGAGCTCGGCGATGAGCGCCTCGGCGTGTTCGCGCAGGCCCGACGCCGGGGCGAACCGCTCGTCCTCGGCGAGGTCGGGTCGGTCGATGGCGGCGCACAACATGGGGAAGTGGCGGGCCGCCTCGAGCCCGATCAGGTAGAACCAACGGTCGTCGGCCGCCCGGTAGGAGTTGACCATCGGGGCCTCGTGGCGTTCGCGGGGTCGCATCGAGGCCAGCCTGCCGAAGGTGGCCTGGGTGCTCAGGTCCCAGGAGCCGGCATAGGTGCCGGCCTGGAACAGCGACGTCTCGACGACCGACCCCGTGCCGGTGACGTTGCGCTGGTGGAGGGCGGCGAGCAGGCCGGCGGCCAGGGTCATGCCGGTCACGTGGTCGCCGACGCCGGAGCGGATGTTGAGGGGTGGGCCACCCTTGGGGGCGTTGGTGCGGGCGAGGCCGGTGCGTGACACGAAGGCGCCGATGTCGTAGCCGGGCACCTCGCGGGCCGGGCCGACGGCGCCGTAGCCGGTGAGCGAACCGATGATCAGCTGCGGATGGCGAGCCGACAGCGAGGTGGGGTCGAGGTCGAGGCGCTCGAGTGCGTCGATCCGCAGGTTGGTGACGAACATGTCGGCGTCGGCCAACAGCGACTCGAGGACGGCCCGGTCGTCGTCGGTCCGCAGGTCGAGGGCGGCGGAGCGCTTGCCCCGGTTGTCCTGGGCGAAGGCGGGGTTGGGGAGGGGCTTGTCGATGCCGACCGCGGCGAACATGTTGCGCTGCGGGTCGCCGGTGGGTGCCTCGACCTTGATGACGTCGGCGCCCCAGTCGGCCAGGAGCCCGGCGGCCGCAGGCCCCGCGACCCACTGGGCGAGCTCGACGACGGTGATCCCGTCGAGTGGGCGGGCGTCGGTGGGCGAGACAGGGTCGGTGGGGGATCCAGGGTCGGGGGCAGCCATGGCGGCGACGCTACAAGAGCGCCGCCGCCGGCTCGAACTGGCAAGCGGCTCCCTACGACAGGTAGTCGCCCCCGGTGATCTTCCACAGCCTGGTCTCGGCGTCGAACTCGAGGGTCAGACCCAGGCTCACGCCGACCTCGGGCTCGAGCTGATTGCTCGCGTCGTAGAAGCAGGAGAACACGCCCACCTCGACCTCGGAACAGGCCGCCTCTCGAGGGTTTCCGGGGCGCTGCGGCACGAACTGATCGCTGAGGAGGGTGCTGAAGAGCGAGGACGAGATCCGCTCCGAGACCTCCGACCGAGACCGCGAGACGAGGGCGTCGACGACGGCCGCGCCCGACGACCACGGGGTCTCCTCGCCGCCGCCGATGAGGACGAGGTGGGTGCCGTCCAACTCGTGGAGGGCGTAGAAGGTGCCGAGTGGGATGCCGTCGGGTTCGGTGCCGACGTGGTCGGTGAAGTCGACCCACAGCGTGTCCGCCGAGCCCGGGCCGTTGGCCTTGGTGCGGACGGCGAGGATGTTCACGAGGTCGTCGTAGACCTCGGCGGTGAGCACCTCGGGGATCGGCGCGCCGGCCGCCCCGGCCGGCAGTCCTCTCCAGAGGACCAGCGACATCACCCGTTCGCCGAACCCGAAGGCGCACTTCAGCCGAGCGATGGCATCGACGTCGCCGTCGTCGTCGAAGTCGCCGAGCGTCGTGGCGTCGGGGCCTTCGACGAAGAGCGCTGTGCCGCCCTCGGGGCAGGCGTCGAGGGGGAGCAGGAGCGAATCGATGTCGGCGGCCATGATGCCGCCCTCGCTGCCGGGGGTGGGGCGGTCGGTGGCGGCGGCGTTGCAGGGGATGTTGGGTACGCCGTCGGAGGGGTAGGGGAGTGACTCGCTGAACTCGGGGGACCAGGAGAAGTCGAGCATGACCTCGGCTCGGGTCTTGGCGCCGGTGGCGATCTGGTCGGCCCAGAAGGCGCGTCCGCCGGCGTCGGGAGCGCGGTCGAGCACGTTGGCGTAGATGATGTCGATGAACTCTTCGTCGGTGACGGCTGGGCCGTAGGTGGCGACGAATTCGTCGGAGACGGCGAAGTGGGCAGTGATGTGTTGGAGGGTCCAGCACTGGTCGAAGGCGTTGACCCAGAACTGGGCGCCTCCGGGTTCGGGTTCGCGGTCGAAGAAGGCTTCGTAGAGGCGGAAGACGCGGGCGTGGGCGTCGGTGAGGCCGGGTTGGGCGACGACGTCGGCGAAGGTGAACGACGGCGCCTGGGCCGCCACCGGCACGCCCGACAGCAGGGTGGCCAGGAGGGTGGCGATCGCCGTGATCGCCCCGGCGAGTCCGCGCCGCGCCTGTCCGGTTCTCGAAGGTTGATGACGGGTCTGCCGCCGCGGTCCGTGCATGCGAGCGCTCCTGGTTCGCGAGGTGGAAGAGGCGACCGTACGACGGTCCACCGCACGGGTCTGTCGTCCACATCACAGAGCGGGGGTGACGGAGTCGCGCTACCGTGTCTGAAATATGAAAAGCACATCTCACCATGTGAACCGACGGCGGGCGGGTTCGTGAGCCTCTGGATCCCCGTCACCCTCGGGGCAGCGGTGTGTCAGATCCTGCGGACGTCGCGTCAGCACGACCTGCGGGCGCACCTGTCGTCGTCCGCTGCCGGCTTCGCCCGCTACCTCTATGGCCTCCCCTTCGCCCTCGCTGCCGCGATCGTCACCTTCGCGCTGGTCGGACGACCGGTTCCCGCAGTCGGTGCCGGCTTCTGGGGGCCGCTCCTCGTCGCCGCCGTCTCCCAGATCGTCGCCACCATCGCCCTCCTCCAGAGCTTCCGGGAACGCGACTTCGCCGTCGGCACCGTCTTCTCGAAGACCGAGGTGCTGATCGTCGCCGCCCTCGGGGCCGTCGGGGTGGGCCAGGCCCTGCGGCCGTGGGGGTGGCTGGGTGCCGTGGTGGTCGCGGGCGGCGTGATCCTCTTGTCGTTGCCCGATCGATCCGCCGCCTCGGCCGGGACGGTGACCGACCGGCCGGCGACGGCGGCGGCGTGGCGCCCCGCCGTGCTCGGCCTGGTGGCCGGCGCCGGGTTCGGTCTCGCCGCCATCGGGATCGGTGCGGCGTCGCGCTCCCTGGTGGGCGGCGCCCCCGTCGAACGAGCGCTGCTCACCCTCACGGTGCTGCTCGGCGTGCAGACCGTGCTCAACGGCGCCTGGTTCGCGGTGCGGCGCCCCGAGGAGCTCCGCCGGTGTGCGGCCGCATGGCGCCCGGCGCTGTCGGTCGGCGTGTTGTCGATGGCCGGCTCGCTGGGGTGGGCGTGGGCGTTCACCCTCGAGGGCGCGGCCAAGGTCCGCACCCTCGGGCAGGTCGAGCTGCTGCTGGCCTTCGCCATCGGCGTGCTCGTGCACGGTGAGCACCACCCCCGCCGCGACTACGTGGCGGGCGCCCTGGTGTTGGCCGGCGTCGTCGTGGTGGCGGCCGTCGGTTGAGGCTGTGCTCCCCAACCGGTGCCGCCCGACCAGTGCCACCGAACCAGCGCCACCCAACCAGTGCTGCCGACGAGCGCCGCTAGGGTCGCCGGGTGCCCCACACCACGAGTCTGACGGTTCGCTTCAATGAGCTCGACCCCTACGCACACGTCAACCACGCCGCCTACGTGACCTACTTCGAGGTGGCCCGCACCGAGGCCCTCGACGCCTCCGACATGGGCATCGCCAAGGTGGCCGAGGCGGGATTCCAGCTCGTCGTCGTCGAGATCAACGTCAAGTACCGGGGCGCGGCCGTGATGGGCGACACCCTGGAGATCGACACGTGGATCACCGAGCGCAAGCGGGCGACGATGCGATGGTCGCAGGCACTCCGGCGCGGTGACGAGGTGCTCGTGACCGAGGACATCCACGTGGCGGTCACCGGCACCGACGGGCGCCCGGTGCGGCCCCCGGCGTGGCTGTTCGACTACCCAGACTTCATGCACGCGCCACCTGGCTGACAGACTGCGCCGATGGCCGGTCCTGCGTTCAACACCGACTTCGAACCCGTCTACGGCGAGGTGACGCAGCTGTCGCCGCTGATCCGCCGGGTGGTGGCCAAGAACCCCAATCCGTTCACCTTCACCGGCACCGGCGTCTACCTGCTCGGGCGCGGCGAGGTGGCCGTGATCGACCCCGGCCCGAGCCTGGACGACCACCTCGACGCCGTGCTCGCCGCCCTCGACGAGGGCGAGACCGTCACCCACGTGCTGGTCACCCACACCCACACCGACCACACGGCCGGCGTGGCCAAGCTCGTGGCCCGCACCGGTGCCACCACCTACGGCTTCGGCCCCCACGGCCCGGTGCCCGAGCGCGACCCGCTCGAGGCGATCAGCTTCGACGAGTACTTCACCGCCGAGGAGAAGCAGAAGATCGAGAAGGAGTGGGCCGACATCCCCGACGAGCTGAAGCGGGAGGGCCCCGACGCCGAGTTCGTGCCCGACGTCGCCGTCGCGGACGGCGACACGATCGCCGGGGGATCGGGCGACGGCGCCTGGGAGGTCGAGGTGGTCCACACGCCGGGCCACACCTCCAACCACGTCTGCTTCGGGCTCACCGCCGAGAAGGTGCTGTTCACCGGCGACCACGTGATGGGGTGGGCGACCTCGGTGATCTCGCCGCCCGACGGCGACCTGTTCGACTACCTGGCCTCGCTCGAGAAGCTGCTCGGTCGCGAAGACGAGCGCTACTGGCCGACCCACGGCCCCTCGATCGACGATCCCCACACCTACGTCCAGTCGTTCCTCGACCACCGTCGCGGCCGCGAAGCCCAGATCGTCACCGGTCTCGAGGCCGGTCCGACCACGATCAAGGCCCTCGTGCCGACCATGTATGCCGAGACCGACAAGCGGCTCTGGCGAGCCGCCGCCAACTCGGTCTGGTCGCACCTCCGTTCACTCCACAAGGAGGGTCGGGTCGTCGCCACCGTCGACGGCTCACCCACCGACGACCCCGGCCTCAACGCCACCTGGGAGCTCACATGACTGCCTCGTCCAATGATGTCTCATCCAACGCTGCCTCATCCAACGCTGACCCACGCGGCGTGGACCCACGCGGTTTGGATCCACTGTTCGATCTGACCGGCAAGGTCGTCCTCGTCACCGGCGGCTCCCGCGGCCTCGGCCGTGAGATGGTGCTCGCCTTCGCCCAGCGCGGCGCCGACTGCGTGATCGCCAGCCGCAAGCTCGACAACTGCGAGACGGTGGCCGACGAGGTGCGGGCGCTGGGCCGCCGGGCCCTGGCCGTCGAGCTCCACGCCGCCAAGTGGGACTCGATCGACGCCTGTATCGAGGCGGTCTACGCCGAGTTCGGCCGCCTCGACGTGTGTGTCAACAACGCCGGCATGGGGCCGGCATCGCCGAGCCACGAGGTGCCCGAGAAGCTGTTCGACGCCGTGGTCGACCTCAACTTCAAGGGCCCGTTCCGGATGGCGACCCAGGTCGCCCAGCGCATGGCGGAGGGCGACGGCGGGGCCATCATCAACGTGACCTCCTCGGGGTCGCTCCTGCCCCTGCCCTACGTGGTGCCCTACTCGGCGGCCAAGGCCGCCCTCAACCAGATGGGTCGTTCGCTCGCAGCGGAGTACGGGCCGAAGGTGCGGGTCAACACGCTGTCGCCCGGACCGTTCCTCACCGACATCTCCAAGGCCTGGACCGACGAGGCGCGCGAGACCGCCGACAACGCGCTCGGCCGTCCCGGCACGCCGGACGAGATCGTCACCGCCGCCCTGTTCCTCGCCAGCCCGGCGTCGACCTTCGTGACCGGTTCGCTGGTGCGCGCCGACGGCGGCATGCCGATCGGGCAGTAGCCGCAGCACCACTCGCCGCCCGCCGACGAGGCTGGTTCAGCGGGGCGTGACCTCGACGTCCGGCCAGCCCTCCGGCACGTAGCGATCGAGGGCAGGGTCGTGCAGCGCTGTGGTGAGGAACGCGAGCAGGTCGGACCGCTCACGCGAGGTGAGGGTGCGAGGCTCGAACCGGGGGTCGAGCACGTCGGCGGCCGCCGGGTTCTGGGGCACGGCGTCGAGGAAGTAGTCGACGACCTCGGCGATCGTGTCGAAGCTGGCGCCGTGTCCGTAGGCGTCGGCGTCGGCGAGGTTGTAGAGCGTGGGCACCTTGAAGGTGTAGGCATCCGACGCCTCGCCGGTCAGGCCGCCCCGGCCGAGCCGGTCGGCGTCGGTGATCGCACCGAGGAACGCCGGGCCCTCACGGTCGCCGTCGTCGAGGTCGGCGAACCCGACGGCCTGGAACAGTTCGGATGCGTGGGGCGAGTCGGTCGGCGACGACAGGGCGGGGCCGACGTGACACTCCGCGCACCCGGCCGACCCGAAGAACACCAGGGCGCCGCGGAGCTCCGTCGCCGACATCGCGTCGTCGTCGCCTCGCAACCAGCGCTGGAACGGGGCCTCGGTGGCGAGGACCGTCCGCTCGTAGGCAGCGATCGCCAGGCCGAGCTGTTCGTCGGTGGGGGAGACGGGAGCGTCGCCGGTGGCCGGGTCGGGGAACTCGCCGGGGAACGCCGCTGCGAACAGGCGTTGGTAGCCGGCCGACAGCAGGGCGTCGTTGGCCTCACCGGTCAGGCGGTGGACGCCGAGGCCGGCGATCGCCTGGGTCTCGAGGCCCTCGTAGCCGAGCAGGTTCGTCGCCTTGGGCGTCTCGTCGGTCATCAGGCGCTCGTCGGCGACCGAGGAGTTGACCGAGCCCGCGCCGTTGCCGAACTGTCCGTTCCACAGCATCACGTCCTGGAAGGCGGTGTTGAGGATCGTCGGGCTGGCGAACGGTTGGACATCGGGGTCGCCGAACCCGTCGATCAGGGCGCGAGCGACGTCGAAGCCCTCACCGCCCTCGCCGATGCCCTGATCGATCCCGGCCTTGAAGCCGGCCGCGACCTGATGGCAGCTGGCGCACGAGTAGGTGTGGGCCAGCGTGGCGTCCATGCCGGCGACGGCGAGCGCCGTGTCGTGGAACAGGACCTCGCCCAGTTCGACCTTCGCCGCGGTCAGCGGGTTGTTGGGGTCGGCGGGGACGGCCTCGAGCTCGGTGGGCATCGTGAGGCCGGCCCGTCCGCCGGGCAGGTCGGCGAGCACCTGGTCGAGCTCGTCGGCCGCGAGGTCGGCGCCCGCGGTGCGAGCGACGTCGATGCCTCCCGCGCAGGCACCGGCGACGACCATCACGAAGAGGGCGAGCAGCACCGGCGCCAACGCGAGGGGCGGGCGGGGGCACCGTCGGGTCGGGAGGGGGTGGGCGAGGGGCATGAGGCGAGGGTGGCGTCGAGCGGTGACAGGCTGATGACAGTCGGCGGGCGCCGGCGACGAGCGACCGGCGAGCACCCACAGCATCGGTGAGCGGGGACGGGAGACGAGGGGAACGGCCGCCGAAACCTCAAGCCTCCCAGACAGGATCGACGCGATCGCGGACCCGTCCCCCGGGTGAAACACTGTGTTCATTTTCCGCCCGTATCCTGCGACGCCATGGACGAGCGTGCCTCCTTTCTCATCAGAGTCTGGATGCCCGATCGTCCCGGTGTCCTCGGCGCCGTCGGCACACGAATCGGGGCGGTCAAAGGCGACCTGGTGGGTATCGAGATCCTCGAGCAGGGTGCCGGCAGCGCCGTGGACGAGCTGGTGGTGACCCTTCCCGACGCGGGTCTCGTCGATCTGATGGTGCGCGAGATCAACGAGATCGAGGGCGTCGGCGTCGAGTCGGTCGAACCCCTGGCCACCGCCGACCACGACCCTCAGCTCGATGCCCTCACCACGGCCGAGATGCTGGTCAGCGCGCAGACCGTCGAGGAGTTGTCGGCCTCGCTGTGTCTCCACGGTCGTCGCTGTATCGGCGCGTCGTGGACGGCGCTGGTGGGTCCCGACGGCACGGTGATGGCCCGAGACGGCGCCGGCCCCGACGACAACTGGTTGGGCGCCTTCGTGTTCGGGTCGCAGGCGGCCGACCTCGATCAGGCCGGCGATGTGATCCAGGGCATCGACACCCTCGCCTCGCCGCTCCCCACGATCGGCGCGTCGTTCGTGCTCGGCCGGCGGGACGGCACCTTCCGGTCGCGCGAGCGGCGTCGGGTCGAGGCGATCAGCCGCATCGCCGACGCCTGGTTCTCCCACGTCGGTGCCACCAGCTCGTCGTTGCCCGACGGCCGCTGATCTGACGGCCTCGACGGTTCAGCGGATCAGCGGCGGGGCCTCGGCGAGCTGCTCGGCGCCCTCGAGCGGCCAGACAAGGGTGAAGACCGAGCCGCTGTCGCCCTTCGAGCGCAGGTCGATCGTGCCCGATCTGGCGCTCACGAGCTTGTGCACCGTTGCGAGCCCCATCCCGGTGCTGTTCGGTCCGAGGCGCTGGAACGGGCGGAAGATCCGCTCCCGGTCGGCGGCCGGGATCCCGGCGCCGTCGTCCTCGACCGTGACGACGACGACGTCCCCGGCCTGTTGCGCCGTCACCCTCACGGTGCCGGCCGGCCCGGGATGATGCTTGACGGCGTTGTCGACGAGGTTGCGAACGCACGTCGAGAGCAGGGTCTCCTCGGTCTCGATCGAGGCCGAGGCCGCCGAGGCGTGGACCTCGATCCCGTCGTTGGTGCTCGCATCCCGGCACAACTCCGCGAGCCACGGTTCCAGATCGAAGGTCGTCGCCCTGCTCTCGGCATTGCCGGCTCGGGCGTAGTCGAGGAGGTCGTCGAGCATCCGCTGCAGTGACGTGATGCGCGTCTCGGCCCGCTCGATCAGCTCGAGCGCCGCCGCGGGGAGGGCGTCGGCGTGGTCCTCGACCAGGAACGTGAGCAGGGTCCGGACGCCTCGGAGGGGCGATCGGAGATCGTGGGCGGCCAGGTTGGTGAAGTCCTCCAGGTCGCGGTTGAGTGCCTGGAGCTGGTGGGTCTGCCGTCGTTGCGCGGTCACGTCCTCGAGCACCGCTCGGGTCGTGAGGGAGCCGTGGCGCTCGAAGGCCGACACCCGAACGTTCACGGTGCGGTACTGGCCGGCGTCGTCACGGATCCGGTAGTCGTACTCGACGGCGGCGAA
>JBPEXC010000366.1:0-1740 GCA_052032035.1 Acidimicrobiales bacterium
GGCGGCGTCGGGGCCGCCGTCGTCGATCACCAACGCGCCGGCTGCGAGGGACGAGGGAGGGCGGCCGCCGTCGGGAAAGGCCTCCGACAGGCGCGATGGCGACCAGGTCCGGACGGCGGTCGCCGAAGCCGTGACCCGGTCCTGGTCGGCGCTCCAGCGCCCCAGATCGCCGTCGTAGTCGGCGGCGGCGAACCGAAGCTGGGTCGCCGGGACGACGTCGTACCGCTCGTCGCCTCGGCGTTCGAACGGCCGCCAGAGCTCCGGTCGATCCTGAACGGCCTCCCACGTTCGACGACCGATACTGGAGATGCCCTCCTTGTGATGGGCGCTCACGATCAGGTGGTCGCGGGCCCGGGTGGCGGCCACGTAGTGCAGTCGGATCCGCTCGTGCTCATCGAGAATCTCCTCGACCGACGCCCGCAGGTCGAACCCGCTTGTGCGTTTGTGCTTCCCCAGCTTGACCTCCGGCCATCCCTCGGGGGTGAACAGCACCTGCGGACCCCCTCGGCGGTAGCCCTCACGGGTCGGGGCGCCGGCCAGCACGGCGATGGGGAACTCCAGCCCCTTGGCACCGTGGATGGTGAGGACCCGAACCGCGTCGTCGTCGGGCTCGGGTGGCACCGGTTCGGTCACCCGGGCCACGTCGCTCGACTGGATCTCGACCCACTCGACGAAATCCTGCAGATCGCCACCTTGAGCCTCGGTGAACTGCCGGGCCTGCTCGGCCAGGAACCGATACCGTCGCCAGCGGTCTCGGGGCCGACTCTCGGCCAACGCCAGCTCACGCAGACGGCGTTCCCGGACCATCCGATCGATCAGACCGGCAGGTTCGCTCCACCAACGCCCGCGGTGCCATTCCCGCAGGCATGCATAGGCCGCTGCGACCGGAGCGTCGTCCGATTCCGCCGGCCACGGATCCCGGTAGTCCCAGCCGTGGCCGGCGAGCTTCCATGCCAGCAGGTCCCGATCGCTGACGGCGAACAGGTTCGAGCGGAGCGAGGCGACGACGTCGATCGAACTGGTGGGATCGACGACGGCTCTGATGCCGGCAACGAGGTCGCGAACCTCCTGGGTGGCGTAGACCAGCGAATTCGTTTCGGGCCGGAACGGAATGTTCGCGGCGGTGAAGGCCGACTCCAGTGCCGGGAGCGACAGCCGCGACGGAATCAGCACGGCGATATCACGCAACTGGGCGGGCCGCCACGCGCCCTTGGAACGGTGTCCTTCGGTTGCCGAGCCGCCGGCATCGGACGACACCGGCCAGGCCTCGTCCATGATCCGGCACACGACGGCCGCCACGTCCGCCGCCTCCATCTCACGGATCAGGCCGACGCCGAACGCCCTGTCGTGCGGTTGTCCGAGCACGGTGACCGGTACCTCGCCGTCGGGGTTGGCCCGCCGGGCCGCAACCAGGGGCGTGTAGGCCGGCTGCACCTCCTCGACTCCGTCGCCGATGACCGATCCGAAAAGTTCGTTGACCCAATCGACGATGCCCGGAACGGACCGGAAATTGGTGACCAGCTCGGTCGGCCCGGTGTCGAGTACCGCACCGGTCTCGGCGTAGACGCCGATGTCAGCTCGCCGGAATCGGTAGATGGCCTGCTTCGGGTCGCCGACGACGACAAGGCGTCCGGCGGGGAGCTCGGCCGCCAGCTCCTGCCATCGCCTCCCGCCGACCGGGCCGGGATGGGCGATGAGGACGGCCAGCTCGATCTGAATCGGATCGGTGTCCTGGAACTC
>JBPEXC010000367.1:0-7152 GCA_052032035.1 Acidimicrobiales bacterium
CTCCTCGCGCCGCCCCTCGGCGACCTGGTCGCGCACCGTGCTCAGCGCCGCGATCAAGCGGTCGAGCCCGTCGGTGATGGCGGTCTTGTTGGCGACGCAGATGTCGGGCCAGATCGTCGGACGACCGGCCGAGATCCGGGTCATGTCACGGAAGCCGCCGGCGGCGAGTCGCAGCAGGGCTCGGTGTTCGACCGACGACTCGTCGGCCAGGACCATCAGCGACGCTGCGGTGAGGTGGGGCACGTGGGACACCTGGGCCACCAGCTGGTCGTGGACCCGCGGCGGCAGGGCGATCGTCTCGGCCCCCATCTGTCGGACGGCGGCCCGCACGGTCGCGAACGCCTGCTCGTCGGTGTCCTCCGACGGGGTGAGCACCCACATGGCACCCTCGAACATCGTCGCCTTGGCGCCCGTCAGGCCGTCCTGCTCGGAGCCCGCCATCGGGTGACCGCCGACGAAGCGGGGATGGTCGACCGCCTGGCAGATGTCGAACTTCGTCGACCCGACGTCGGTGACCGCGCCGGCACTGCGCTCGAGCGCCTCGAGTGCGAGGCGTCCGACGTCGCCGACCGGCACGGCGATGACGGTCAGGTCGGCGCCGGCACCGTCGGCGACGGCGTCGATCACACCGAGCTCGACGGCTCGTCCGGCCACGGCCGGGTCGGCGTCGGCGCCGGTGACCCGCCAGCCGGCGTTGGCCAACGACAGGGCGACCGATCCGCCGATCAGCCCGGTGCCCACCACGTGGGCGGTGCGTCGCTCGGTCACCGTCAGTGCTCGTCGCCGGGTTCGGCGAGCTCGGGACGCAGGGCGGTCGCGCCCCGCAGGAAGGCGTGGCGGAGCTCGTCGCGGGGGCGCTCGGTGTCGATGTGGAGCAGGAGACGCACGCACTGGCGCAGCGCGCCGTCGACGTCCATCTCCTGGGCGCACAGCAACGGGACGTCGACCAGTCCGAACGCCCGGGCCGCGACCGCCGGCGGCGCGCTGCGGAGGTCGGGAGTCGCCGTGAACAGGATGCTCACGATCTCGTCGCCGTCGAGACCGTTCCGCTCGTACAACGTCTCGAGCAGACGGGTCGTGTGGAGCGCGATCTGCTCCGGCGTGTCGGCGTCGACCGTGATGGCACCTCTGAGAGCCCGCAATGGCATGGCGTCGGAGGCTAGCTGGCCCCACCTCGATGCGGCACGGCCGATCGGCGCCGGTCAGCCCTCGACCGAGGTGACGGCTCGTTGCAGGTCGAGGACCTCGTCGTCGGTCAGGCGACGCCACTCCCCCGGCGCCAACTGATGGTCGACCAAGGGGCCGATCCGGGTCCGCACCAACCGGGTGACGGGATGGCCGACCGCCTCGCACATGCGCCGCACCTGGCGGTTGCGCCCCTCGTGGATCGTCAACCGGACCATGCCCGGGGTGGGTTGGGCGACCTTGGCCGGCGCCGTCGGGCCGTCGTCGAGGTCGACACCCTCGCGCAGGGTGCGGAGCGCCGCCCTCGACGGGGTGCCCTCGACCTCGGCCAGGTACTCCTTCTCCACCCCGAAGCTGGGATGGGTCAGCCGGTGGGTGAGGTCGCCGTCGTTGGTCAACAACAGCAGGCCTTCGGTGTCGTAGTCGAGGCGCCCGACCGGGAAGACCCGGGGGTCGTCGGGCACCAGCTGCACGACGGTCCGGCGCCCTTCGGGATCGCTGGCGGTGGTGACGGTGCCGGCCGGCTTGTTGAGGAGGTAGACGACGATCCCGGGCATCGACGAGAGCACCGAGCCGTCGACCTCGATCTGGTCGGAACCGGCGTGGACGCGAGCGCCGAGCACGGCGACCTCGCCGTTGACCTTCACCCGGCCGGCCTCGATCAGCTCCTCGTTGGTGCGACGGCTCCCGACCCCCATGCGGGCCAGCACCTTCTGCAGCCGTTCGCCGTCCGGGTGCGGGGCACCGAGCGGCGGCAGGTCGTCGGTCATGCCTCGGGAGAGCTGTCGGAAACGGGCTGGTCGTCGACCCGCAGCGTCTGCTCGAGCGCCTCGACCACCGCTGCCGACGGCACGAAGTCGCCGAGGGCCGGCAGGTCGTCGGGGGAACCGAGACCGAGCCGCTCACAGAAGATGTCGGTCGTGCCGAGCAGGATCGCCTGGCCGGGCCCCTCGTCGCGGCCGACCTCGCAGATGTAGCCCCGCTGTTCGAGGGTGCGGAGGACGCCGTCGGCGTTCACGCCGCGGATGGCCGACACCTGCCCACGGGAGATCGGCTGCTTGTAGGCGACGATCGCCAGCGTCTCGAGGGCGGCGCCCGACAGGCGAGCGGTCTGCCCCTCGAGGGCGAAACGCTCGACGTAGGGCGCCTGGGCCGGGTGCGACTGGTATCGCCAGCCACCGGCGACCTCGACGAACTGGAAGCCGCGCCCCTCCGCCCGGTACTGGTCGGCCAGGTCGGCGCAGATCGCTCGCACGGTCACCACGGGAAGTTCGACCAGCTGCGCCAGCAGCTGCTCGGGGATCGGATCGGTGGCGACCATCACGATGGCCTCGATCGCCCGGGACGCCTCGGTGAGCGGGTCGGTCGACGGTTCGGTGAGGTCGATGACGGTCTCGTCGGCAACGAGGGTTTCATCGGCAACGACGCGCTCGTCGGGCGCGTCGGGGTTCGGGTCGTCGGGGTGGTGCATCCGCTCAGCCTTCGTAGAGGTCGGCGCCCGCCAAGGCGTCGTTCACGTCCGAGTCGCCGGCGATCCACTCGACGGTGAGGTCGCCGAACGCCCCGGGTTGTTCGATCTCGATCATGCCCTGCTTGAACAGTTCCAGCACCGCGAGGAACCGAACGACGACCTCGACCCGCTCGGTGAAGCCGGCGGTGAGGGTGCGGAAGGTCACTCGACCCCGGGTCGGCAGGTCGTGCACGAACTCGGCGATGGCGTCGGACACCGACGCCTTGACGGCGGTCACGTGGAACAGGTCGACCGTCGGCTCCGGCTTGGCCGACGCCACCCGCAGGAACGCTCGCCGCAGCATCTCGGGTTTCACGCCACTGAGCAGATCCGGGGTGAGGTCGAGGAAGCGCTCCTCCATCCCGGCCCGCCGCGGGGCGCTCAACGCCGCCCGGTCTGCGAGCTGCTCGAACACCTTGGCGGCGTCCTTGAACGTCTTGCACTCGAGCAGTCGGCTGAGCAGCAGGTCGCGCTCCTCCCAGAAGCCGAGCTCCTCGTCGAGATCGACCGAGTCGTCGACCGGCAGCAGGCGTCGACACTTCAGCTCGACCAGGGTGGCGGCGATCAACAGGAACTCGGTGGCCGACTCGAGGTCACACAGGTCCATGCGTTCGAGTTCGGCGAGGTAGGCGTCGACGATGGTCGACAGGTTGACCTCGTAGAGGTCGACCTCGTCCTTGAGGATCAGGTGCAGGAGGAGGTCGAACGGGCCCTCGAAGGCATCGGTGCGCACCTGGACGGTGCCCTGCGTCGCCGACGCCGGACGGTCGCCGGTGACCAGCTCGGGGCGCGCCGCGGGTGCGCTGGGCACGGCCCCGGCGTCGTCGCCGGTGGCGATCGGGGGATCGTCCACGAATGACATCGATGTGATTCTAAATGGCCGAGGCCCGCCCTGGCCACCGCCCTAGTCTACGGGCGCATGAACTCCAGTGATCGCACCCGCGTCTTCAGCGGCATCCAGCCGTCCGGCGCCATCCACCTCGGCAACTATCTCGGGGCGGTCCGCAACTGGGTGGCGATGCAGGACGACCACGATGCCGTCTACTGCATCGTCGATCTCCACGCCCTCACGCTCCCCAAGGAGCCGGGCGAGGTGCGCCAGGGCACGATCGACGCCGCACGCCTGCTGCTGGCCGCCGGGATCGACCCCGAGCGGTCGGTGTTCTTCGTGCAGAGCCACGTGCCCGAGCACAGCGAGCTCGGCTGGTTGGCCCAGACGATCGCCTCGTTCGGCGAGCTGAGCCGGATGACGCAGTTCAAGGACAAGAGCGAGCGGTCGGGGTTCGTCTCCGGCGCCCTGTTCACCTATCCGGCGCTGCAGGCGGCCGACATCCTCCTCTACGACACCGATGTCGTGCCGGTCGGCGACGACCAGCGCCAGCACATCGAACTGGCTCGCGACGTCGCCGAGCGCATCAACTCGCGCTACGGCGAGGGCACCGTGGTCGTGCCCGAACACCGGATCCCGCCCGCCGGGGCCCGGGTGATGGACCTCCAGCACCCCGAGAACAAGATGTCGAAGTCGGTCGACTCGCCCCAGGGCACGATCGGGTTGCTCGACACGCCGTCGCAGATCACCAAGAAGGTGAAACGGGCGGTGACCGACAACGACGGCGAGGTGCGCTACGACCGCGAGGCGAAGCCAGGTGTGTCGAACCTGCTCGACATCCTGGCCGCCGCCACGGGCGGTGACGCCGAGACGCTGGCGGGGAACTACGCCCAGTACGGGCCGCTGAAGGGCGACGTCGCCGAGGCGGTCGTCGCCCTGATCGAACCGATCCAGGCTCGCCACGCCGCGCTCAGCGACGACGACGTGATCGACGCCCTCCGCCTCGGCGCCGGCAAGGCATCGGCCATCGCCGGCCCGGTGCTGACCCGCGTCCGCGAGGCCGTCGGCCTCCTCGTCTGACCCCGCCCCCGCCCGCATCGCTTCGCGACCAGGGATTGGGTCGATGACACGGCGGCTGGCGCCACCAGACTGACCCAATCCCCAAACCTCGCATCGCTCGCGACATTGGGTCGATGACACGGCGCCTGGCGCCGCCAGACTGACCCAATCCCCCGACCTCGCGACGCGACCAGGCATTGGGTCGATGACACGGCGCCTGGCGCCGCCAGATCGACCCAATCCCGGGAAGTGGACGGAGCGCGGCGGGTGAGTCAGTCGTCGTCGCAGGCCTTGAGGACGGCGCCGATGGCGGGGGCGACGCGCCAGCGGTCGGCCGACCGATGGTGGTCGCCGGCCCACGACGAGGTGACGGGATCCGCGCCCGCGTCGATCAGCAGCGCCTCGCCGAGTTCGGGGTGCCGCCGGTACTCCCCCATCCGCCTCCACGGCCGGCCCCGCCCGGCCCACCCGAGTGCGGTCGACGACCGGCGATCGGCCGGCACCGCCGCCCACACGAGCGTGGCCACCACCCGGGCCGGTGTCCGGTAGCCGCTGACGACCTTGCCGACGTCGTGGAGCAACGCCGCCGCCACCACCGCCCGGTCGGCGACCTCGTCACCCAGCTCGGCCACGACGTCGCGAGCGACACCGACAGCGTGGCGGCGATCCGGGTTCGACATCCGCTCCCAGAGCGCGAGCTCGCCCGGACCGAGGTGACGACGGGCCCAGGCCTCGTCGGCTGCGGCGGGCGGGCCCGGCCGAACCGACCCGAAGAACCGGCGGGCGAGATGGAGCGGCTCGGCGAGACCGGCCACGACCCCGGACCTCAGCGACCGAGGCGTCGAGCGGCCGCCAGGATCCCGACGATCGACTTGCCGTCGGTGATGCGTCCGTCGGTCGCCATGGCGATGGCCTCGGCGAAGGGCACCCGCCGCACCTCCATGTACTGCTCCTCGATCGAGTCGACCCGACGACCCACGTCGGTCAGGTCGGTGGCGAGGAACACGTTCTGGAACTCGTCGCAGAAGCCGGGCGAGTGGTGGAGATCGATCAGGTGCTCGAGCGAACCGGCCCGCATCCCGACCTCCTCCTCGAGCTCGCGTTCGGCGGTCTCCTCGGGCGGTTCCCCCTCGACGTCCTTCTTGCCGGCCGGGATCTCCCACAGCCAGTCGTCGAGCGGCGCCCGGTACTGACGGACGAGGAAGACGTCGTCGCCGTCGACGGCGACCACCGACACGGCGCCGGGGTGGCGCACGATGTCGCGACGGAACTCCCCCTCGGGCCCCTCGAAGCGGCCCGAGCGGAACGACACGATCATGCCCTCGACGAGCACCTCGTCGCCGAGGAAGGTGAAGACGTCGTCGCCCGAGGTCACGACTCGGCGGCGACCGTCTCGGCCGGCGGCACGAACCGGTCGGGATCGCCCTTCTCGGCCAACTCCAGGGCGGTGCCGACGAAGGACCGGAACAGCGGCGCCGGCCGGTTGGGTCGGCTCTTCAGCTCGGGGTGGGCCTGGGTGCCGATCCAGTAGGGATGGCCGGCCAGTTCGACGAACTCGACCAGGTTGCCGTCGGGCGAGTTGCCCGACGTGCGGAACCGGCCGTCGTCGAAGCGCGACCGGTAGCGGGGATTGAACTCCCAGCGGTGACGGTGACGCTCCGAGATCACGGTCTCGCCGTAGATGTCGGCGACCTGGGAATCCTTGTCGAGCACGGCGACGTAGGCGCCGAGCCGCATGGTGCCGCCGAGGTCGGTGACGTCACGCTGGCTCTTCATCAGATCGATCACGGGGTGCGGCGTGACGACGTCCTGGGTGTCGAACTCACTCGAGTAGGCGCCGTCGAGTCCGAGAACGTTGCGGGCGTACTCGATCGTCATGCACTGCATGCCGAGGCACAGTCCGAGACACGGGATGTCGTTCTCCCGGGCGTAGCGCGCCGCCTCGATCTTGCCGGGCACGCCGCGCTCGCCGAACCCGCCGGGCAGCACGATGCCGTCGAGCCCGGCGAGCGTCTCGCCGACCAACATGCCCTCGACGTGATCGGACATGATCCACTCGATCTCGAGGTCGACCCCGTGATGGAAGGCGGCGTGACGCAGCGCCTCGGCCACCGAGAGGTAGGCGTCGGGCAGGCTGACGTACTTGCCGACGATCCCGATCTTGAGCGGCTTCCATGCCTGGTCGACGCGATCGACCAGCGCTCGCCACTCGGTGAGGTCCGGGGCCGGCGAGTCGAGCCGGAGGATCTGGGTGACGTAGTCGTCGAGCCCGGCCTCGTGCATGGTGAGGGGGATCTCGTAGAGCGACGTGGCGGCGTCCGGGGCGTTGATCACGCCGTCGACCGGCACGTCGCACAGGTTGGAGATCTTCGCGGTCAGACCGTCGGAGATCGGCCGGTCGGACCGGCACACGATCACGTCGGGCTGGATGCCGCGACTGCGCAGCTCGGTGACCGAGTGCTGGGTCGGCTTGGTCTTCTGTTCTCCGGCCGGCCCGATGAAGGGCACGAGGGTGACGTGGACGTAGCAGACGTTGTCGCGGCCGACATCGAGCCGGAACTGCCGGATC
>JBPEXC010000368.1:0-2960 GCA_052032035.1 Acidimicrobiales bacterium
CGCGTCGGCGCACCACCGGTCGAACAGCGCGGCCTCGGCGGCGCTGCCGGTGACGGGGTGAGCGGCGAGGTCGTCGACCCACCACTCGGTCCGGTCGGTGTCGGCGAGGTAGCCCGAGGCCGGGGAGATGTGGCGGCTGTGGAGGGCGAGGGGGCGGGGAGTGTCGCTGCCCGGCATCGTGCCGAGGCGTCGGCGGAGCGGGGCGATGCCGTCGGGCAGGACGTCGGGGCGCGGCGTCCACTCGAGCATGCCGGTGGGCGGCACCTCCTCGAGGTAGCCGGTGGCCGACACCGAGCGGGTGGTCTCGTGGCGGTAGAACCACGAGTCGAGCTCGACGGTGCCCACGCCCACGCCGAGGCGGTCGAGCTCGGCCAGCTTGTCGGCGAGGGTGGTCGTGATGTCGGTGTCGGGTTCGGTCCGGTACCAGTAGGCGGCGCCGTTGTCGGTCCAGTACGACAGGTGGGTGAGCAGCGGGTCGCTCGGTCGGGCCGGCCGGCCGGCGGGGCTGTCGCCCGCAGCCGCCTGCACGGCGTCACCCCAGCGGGCGAACGCGTCGGCGGCCGAGGTGCCGGTGAAGACGCCGAGGGTGGCGGTGGTGCCGGCCGGGATCGTGGCGAGGTCGCCGTGCCAACCCCACTCGAAGCCGGTGATCGAGGTGTCGTCCTGGCGGACGCCGATCACCTGCTCGTGGAACGCGTCGAGCGGGGCGAGGAGTTCGACCCGGCCGTCGCCGGCGCACAGCAGGAGCGGCAGCACGACCGACGGGGAGCGCAGGTTGTGGGCGGGTCGGAACTCGAAGCGGCCGCCCGGCTCGGCTCGCACCGGCAGGGCGAACTGGGTGGAGGCGAAGCCGACGAGGGCGACGTTCGGGGCGGTGAACTCGTCGGGCGAGAACCTCGCGCCGAACGCCGGTCGGGAGAACGAGCCGGCGGCGACCGCGTCGAGGTCGACCAGCGCCGTCAGTTCGATCCTGTCGCCGTGGTCGGCGACGGCGACACGGTCGTCGACGATCGGAGCGAGCGGGCCGAGGATGCGATCGGGCATGCTGCCCTAGACCAGGGCGGCGACGGCGGTGCCCATGAGGTCCTCGAAGTTGTCGGCGTAGAACTTGTCGCGAATCGCTTCGGAGCGATCGCCGAGGCTGCGCTCGAAGCGTTCGAACGGGCGGCGCCCACCCTCGACGTGGGGGTAGTCGGTGTTGAACAGCAACACGTCGGGCCCGACCTGGTCGGTGACCCAGCCCACGTCCTCGGTCGGGTACGGCGCCACCCGGATCTGGCGCTGCACGTACTCGAGGGGCGACAGCGACAGTTGCTGGAGCCGCTCCTCGTGTCGGCCGAACGCGTCCATCGCCGACTCCATCTGCTTGATCCAGCTCGGCAGCCAGATGCAGCCCTGCTCGATCACGCCGACCTTGAGGCCCGGGTGACGCTCGAGCACGCCGTCGAAGATCAGGGTGGCGAGGGTCTGCATCGGGGGGAACGGGATCGCCATGTAGTCGACCGACCGGAAGTTCTCCTCGCCGCCGTGGAAGTCGGGCGGGATCGGCAGGCCGTTGTTGAAGTAGCCGGGGTCGATCAGGTCGCCGGTGCCGCCGACGTGGAACACGATCGGGATGCCGGCCTCCTCGGCCTGGCGCCACACCCGGTCGAGCTGGCGGTGGCTGGGGGAGTGACCCGCCGGACAACCGCTCGCGACGAGCAGGGCCGACGCTCCCATCTCGATCGCCTCGGTGGCCATCGCCTCGGCCCGGTCGAAGTCGACGAGGGGGACGTAGCAGGTGGGGAGCAGGCGAGGGTCGACGTCGCAGAACTCGACCATGCCCCGGTTGTGGGCGCGGGCGGCGCCGTAGGCGAGGTCGAGGTCGATGCGGCCGTCTGCGTCGGGCTGCTCCCAGGCGAACAGGCGCGAGTTGTGGAACGTGTTGAACATCAGCTGGGAGTCGACGCCGATGTAGTCGAGGACGCGGGGCCGGTCCTCGGCAAGGAACGAGCCGGTGGCGGCGAAGTTCTTGCGCATCATCACCTCGGCGGCCTCGGCGTCGGTGAACTCGGCCGAGCGGTGGCGGTCGGTCAGGCGATCGAAGATGAGGTGCAGTTCCTCGGGCTCGGGCGACCAGCCGGCGGTCGAGTCGCCGGTCTGGACGAGCTCGTTGGCGTAGGTCGGGATCTCGATCCGGTCGCGGATGTCGGGATCGGCATGGTCGCGGAGCCAGGTCGGCGGCTCCATGATGTGGGCGTCTGCGTCGTGGACCCGGCGGCGTTCGATGTAGGCCATGCACGGAGTCTCGCGCTCCGCGTGCCGGTTGTCACAGCGGACTGGCGGGGCCGGTCGAGTCGGGTCAGTCGAGCGGTTCGCAGGGGTCGACGCCGAGGGTGTCGCCGGCGGTGCGGCCGAGCCACACGTCGGAGATGTAGCCCTCCTGGCCGAGGTCGGTGACGTACCACCAGCGGTCGCTCGAGTACTCGGTGGCGTCGTCGTAGGTGCGGTCGGCCCAACCGTTCGTCACCAGGTCGCCGAGCGCCCAGCAGCGGATCGTGAGCCGATCGGTGTGGGCCACGCCGCCGACGGCCTCGGCGTCGAGGCGTGGGGCGTCACGCAGCGGCACGCCGGTGAGGATCAGGTCCCACGAGTAGCTCTCGTCGACGCTGGCCTGGGCCGGGGTGTCGCCGACGCGCGCCGTCGGCGGCGCGATCGTGGTCGTCGGCCCCTTGCGGCTCACCTCGCTCGGCGGCTCCGGCGTGGCCCGGTCGGCGGCGAGGGCTCCGAACACCACGACGATCACCGTGCCGAAGCCGGCGAACCACTGCGCTCGCCCCCCGAGTCTCACGGCCGCCCGATCATGCCGACCCGGTCACGTCACGGCGCCGGGCACTCCGGCAGGCCGAAGAGCACCCCGTCGGTGCGGCCGAGCCAGGCGTCGGACACGTAGCCCTGCAGGTCGTCCTCCTCGTCGTCGA
>JBPEXC010000369.1:0-9560 GCA_052032035.1 Acidimicrobiales bacterium
GAGCTCGGCGTCGAGCTCGGCGATGCCGGCGACATCGGCCAGCACGTCGATCGGGCCGAGGGTCCGCACCGGGGTGTCGACCGGAGCGACCGTGCCGTCGACACCGGGCCGAAGCAGGACCACCACGTCGTCGGGGAGGTCGACCCCCTCGGGGTGCCAGAGCACGAATCGCGACTGGTGGAGGGGGTCGCCGGGCACGAAGGTGCAGCTGACCGAGCCGCGGGACGTCGCCGACGGAGCTTCGGTCGACGCGGCTGGAGACATCCTCGCGAGCCTAGGCGACTCGGCGGGCCCGTCCGGCACCGACCGGACGTGTCGTCGATCCGGAGCGTCGCCTCACCGATCGAGGTGCACGAGGGCGGAGATCCGATCCGGCTGCTGGATGATCCACACCGGTGCGCCCTCCTCCGGAACGGCGAAGGTGAGCACCCACTGGGCGTACCAGTCGCCGGTGTCGACCCGCTCGCCGGTCTCGTCCAACGCCTGGATCGAGATTCCGGCGTTGACCGGGAGCTCGAGCGGTGTCGGGTCGACGTTGCGCACGTAGCTGGCGCCGTCACCGGGCTGCACGCCGTCGGTGGCGGCCGCAGCGACCGCCTGGTCGCCCTCGTAGTAGCAGGCGAGATCGAAGGTGATCGTCGTCAGGTCGGCCGCCCGCAGGTAGCCGAACCAGACGCCCCGGGGGAGGCCGGCGGCGAGGTTGGGAGTGCAGCCGGACCCCTCGGGGAGGCCGTCGGGCAGTCGGTAGGTCGGCAGGGTCGTCGTCTCCTCGACGTCGGCCACCTGCGTCGACGCGGTCGCCTCGGTGGTCGGCACCGTGGAGGTGGTGGCGACCTGGGGGACCGACGACTCGGCGGCGCAGGCCGACGCGGTCAACAGCGCGGCGAGACAGATGCCCGGTCGGCTGTGGAGCCGGGGTCGAGGTCGCACGGCGCCCATCCGGCGAGCGTAGGGAGCGGCGCCCGCCCTCGCCATGGGCTGACTGCAGGGGCACGATGGGTCGGAGGGCCCGCCTCCGGCGAACAGGTGTTCGTGAGTGTCGTTGGTTGCGCGTATCGTGGTGCCGATGTCGACCCGGCTCCACGAGACGACGGCCCACGCCGCCGCCCACGACGCCACCTTCGTGGTGGCGTCGCCGCGCCGCTCCTCGTGGTTGGCGCTGTGGTCGGCGGACGACCCGGGTGGCTTGCTGCGCGGGTCCGACGGCGTCGTCCCCGGCGACTCGGCGGCCACCCTGCGCCTCGCCCGACCGATCGGGTCCGACGTCGTGGTCGACTTCGTCGCCGTGCGGCGGGTGCCGATCGCCGCGGCGATCGAGCTCTTGGTCGCCCCGCCGGCGGCCGGGGTCGAGCCCACCGCCTCCCTGTCGGTCTGGCAGAGGGCCGCTCGGTTCGCGCTCTCGCTGATCGCTCGTGGTCGACTGCTGCCGAGCGTCACCGAGGAGGGGCACGACGGCTGGCGTCTCGATCCGCTCGACGCCGACGACCGAGCGGTGCTCGGGGCCCTCGCGCTCGCCCTTCCGCCCACCGCCCACGCCACGATCGACGATGCCGGTCGGATGCCCGAGCCGCTGGTCGTGGTCCGGACCTTCATCGACGCGATCGCCGACGCCTTCGTCCGGACCGCCGGCGCCTCCCGCCTGGCGGGCTCGGTCGCCTTCGCCGACCCGGCCCCGCTCAAGGTGCCGCACCTGCGGCCATGGGTGGGTGAGGTCACCGCCGTCCACTGCGCCGGTTCCGGGCTCGCCCTGCGCATGGTGCCGTGGGTCGACGGTGACGGCCGGGAACGCTGGCGCATGATCCTGCAGTTCCGCAGTCGCGAGGACCCGTCGCTCGTGGTCGACGCCTCGGCGTTCTGGCAGGCCCCGGCAGAGCTGCGCAGCCGCTTCGGGCACCACGCGGAGGCCGACCTGCGCACCGGGCTGCGCCGAGCCGGTGCCGTCTGCGATGCCTTCCGTCGGCTCCTCGACGACGTCACCCCCGACGACCTCGAGCTCACCCCCCTCGAGCTCGAGTCGCTCCTCGACCATCTCGACGACCTCGGGGCGCTGGGCATCGACGTCCGCTGGCCGGCCGAGGTGATCGACGTGCCCATCGAGCGGCGGCTCGTCGTCGGCGCCTCGACGCCCGGCGACGCCATGCCGACGGTCAACGCCCTCGACTCGCTGCTCACCGTCGACTGGCAGTTCCTGCTCGACGGCTCCCCCCTCACCGACGCCGAGCTGGCCACCCTCTCGAGCGCCAAGCGTCCGTTGGTGCCGATCCGGGGGCGGTGGGTCCGGTTGGATCGAGCGGCCCGGTCGCGGCTGCGCGAAGGGGTGCCGATCCTCAACGCCTCCGACGCGATCGCCGCCGCGCTCGGCGCTGGGCTCGCCATCGACCCCGACCACGCCGAGGTCGATCGCGTCGATCCGGACGCTGTGGGCGCGGGTGTGGGCGCCGACGCCGACGGCGCGATCGAGGTCGTCGTCACCGGCGCCGTCGCCCACCTCGTCGATCGGCTCCGCTCCCTCGACGGCGAGCGAGAGGCCGACGAGCCGCCGCGCCTCGCCGCCACCCTGCGGCCCTACCAACGGCGAGGCCTGGCGTGGATGAGCGACCTGTGCGACATCGGGCTCGGAGGGTGCCTGGCCGACGACATGGGCCTCGGCAAGACGATCCAGCTCCTGTCGCTCCACGCCACCCGTGGCGGGGCCACGCTGGTGGTCTGCCCCACCTCGCTCGTCGCCAACTGGGAGCGTGAGGCCCACCGCTTCCTGCCCGGCACGATCGTGCACCGCTACCACGGCCCCTCGCGAAGCCTCGACACGGTGGAGGACGGCGACCTCGTGATCACCACCTACGGCGTGGTGCGCTCCGATGCCGACGCCCTCGCCGCCGTCGGCTGGGACCTCGTGGTCGCCGACGAGGCCCAACACCTGAAGAACCCGCGGAGCCGCACCGCCCGCGCGATCCGCACGATCCCGTCGACGGCGCGCCTCGCCCTCACCGGCACCCCGGTCGAGAACCGGCTGAGCGAGCTCTGGTCGATCCTCGACTGGGCCGTGCCGGGGCTGCTCGGGCCCTTGGCGACGTTCCGCCACACGCTGGCCACCCCGATCGAACGCCAGCACGACCCGCGCGCCACCCGGCGTCTGGCAGCGATCGTGGGCCCGTTCCTGCTCCGGCGCCGCAAGACCGATCCCGACATCGCACCGGAGCTCCCGCCCAAGGTCGAGCGCAACGTCGTCGTCCCGCTCACCGACGAGCAGGTCACCCTCTACCGCGCCACCACCGACGAGGTCCTCGCCGATCTCGCCGACCACGACGGGCTCGCCCGCCACGGCCTCGTCCTGCGCCTCCTCACCGCCCTGAAGCAGATCACCAACCATCCCGCCCAGTTCCTCGGCGAGCAGGGACCGCTCGACGGCCGGTCGGGCAAGCTGACCGCCCTCGACGACCTCGTGCGGGCCGCTCGCTCCAACGGCGAGCAGACGCTGGTCTTCTCCCAGTACGTGACGATGGGGCGACTCATCGAGCAGCACCTGGGCGACCAGGGCGTGCAGGTCGCCCTCCTCCACGGCGGCCTCGACGTGGCGAAGCGAGCCGCCCTCGTCGACCGCTTCCAGGCCGGCACGATCGATGTGCTGATCCTCTCGCTGAAGGCCGGCGGGACGGGTCTCAACCTCACCGCCGCCACCCAGGTCGTCCACTACGACCGATGGTGGAACCCGGCGGTGGAGGACCAGGCGACCGATCGGGCCTACCGCATCGGCCAGACCCGATCGGTGACCGTGCACCGCCTGGTCACCGAGGGCACCGTCGAGGACCGGGTCGCGCAGCTGCTCGACAACAAACGGGCCCTCGCCGACGCCGTGGTGGGGGCGGGCGGCGAACAGTGGATCGGCAACCTCGACGACGACGACCTCGCCGCCCTCGTGCGGCTCGACCGATGACCGGCGGCGCCGACGCCCGGCTCGGGGAGCTCGTCCTCGACGCGGTGCGGGGCCACGTCGGCGACGGGCCGGACGTCGCTCGGGCCGGACGGTCGCTCGTGCGCCGCGGTCGGATCGAGCTCGGCGACCTCGAACCGGGGCGGGTCGTCGCCCGGATCGACGACGGGACGACCGTCGATCTCTCGGTCCTGATCCTCGACGACGCCGCGTGGGCGACGGTGACCGAACTCGCCGGTGAACGTGGCACCCATCGTGCCGCCCTGCTCGCCGGCGAACTGCCGGGCGACCTCCTCGACGACGCCGCCGCCCGCGGCGTCGACCTGGTGCCCGGCCCCCGCGACGTCTTCCCCGACTGCACGTGCGGCGCTGCCGATCATCCGTGCGTCCACCTGGCGGCCCTCGCCCAACTGCTCGCCGCCGCCATCGACGCCGACCCGTTCGCCCTCACCCTCTGGCGGGGGCGGAGTCGGAGCGACCTGGTCGACGCGCTCGAGATCGGCGACGGCGGTGGTGCCGTCGGCGAGTCGGCCGAGCCCCTGCTCGACGGTGTCGACCGGCGCGAGGCCTATCGGCGGGCGCCGGGTCCGCTGCCGTCGGTGCCGAGCCCGCCACCGCGGCGCAGCCGGGCGTCGATCGACGTCGCGCCGCCGATCGACGCCGGGCTCGACCCGGTCGGCTTGGCGCTCCTGGTCGACGACGCAGCGTCCCGGGCCGCCGCCATGCTGTCGTCGGGTGCCCCCGCCCATCTCGACGACCCCGAGGTTGCCGACCTGGCGCGTCGCGCCGCCGCCTCGCCCTCGGCCCTGGTCACCGTCGCCGATCGCACGGGCCAGTCGGTCGATCGACTGCGCCGGCTGGCGGCCGCCTGGCGGGTCGGCGGAGCAGCGGCCGTGGCGGTCGCCGTCGATCCGCCCCCGTTGGGCCCGGCCTCGCTCGACGCTGCTCGCGCCGCCCTCGGGTCCGCGGTCCGGCTGGCACCCGAGGGGTGCTCGGCCGACGACTGCCAGCTGCGTCGTGGCGCAGACGGGGCGTGGTGGCGATTCGAGCGCGACGCGGCGCTCGGGTGGTGCTGCGCCGCCGGCCCCTTCGACGATCCGGTCGACGCCGCCGACCGGGTGTGAGCCTCGACGTTGGCGTCGTCGCGGCGGCTCAGGCCGCCAGCGGCAGGCCGCTGCCTGACGCGGCGGGGAGCGGGATGGCCACCACGGTCGCGTCGCCGCCCGCCGGTGCGGCACCGATGCGGGACGCGAACTGCACCTGCACCCCGGCCCGACGCAGGTTGCGGCGCAGGAGGTAGGCGGCGAGGCCGAGGGTGGCGCAGGTGAGAACCGGCCCCATCATCGCCTTGATCACCACGAACGTCGTGATCGACTGGGTGAGCAGGAGGATGAGGGTGAGGGCACCGTTGAGGAGGCTGCTCGCCGCCCACAGCCCGGACAGCACGGGGAAGAAGCGCTTGAGCTCCGGGTGCTCGGCGGTGTGGGGGTCGAGGGGCAGGAAGTCGTGGACGAGGCGTTCGGCGAGGGGCTGGCGCAGGGGGATCGAGGCGGCGAACGCCAGGCCGATCAGCACGGTCGAGATCGTCGGTTGCACAAAGTAGAGCAGCAGGCTGCCGGTGGCGAGGGCGACCGCCGACTTCGCCACGTTCCCGATGATCGCCAGGATCACCAACCCGGCGACGCGCTGGCCGGTCTGTCGCTGGTAGCCGACGACGCCGAGCGACCAGCCGAGGGCGCCGACGATCGCCAGCGTGGCCCCGGCCGAGGTGAACAGGGCCACGAAGAGGCCCGCCGGCACCAACTTGCCGAGAACCACGTTGAGCCACGAGTGGCGGATGACGGCGACGAGGCTCGGCACGATGATGCGGTCGGGCATGGTCGGGGACTCCATCGGGGGATCGGCTACGCAGACGGTGGCCGGGCGGCGGTCGAGGGCTGCGGCGGGAGGGAGGGCCGCAGACAGATTCGACGACACCACCGGCCAGATGATGGATCGGCCGGAAGCTTTGCCCACTGGATGCCGAAAATTCACCAGAGCGTTCGGAGATCACTCCCGACGTCGTGCAACGGCTAGGTTTGGAGGGTGGAGCCGATGCGACTCGACGACGCCCAGTGGACGACGATCCGCGAACTCGGCCGCTTCCGACGCATCCCCGACGGCACGTGGCTCACCCTCCAGGGGAGCAGCGACCGGACCGTCTACGCGATCGCCGAGGGCACGGTGCGCATCGTGCTCACCGCCTCGTCGGGCGCCGAGGCGGTCGTCGGGCTCCGCACCGAGGGTGAACTCGTCGGTGAGATGGCGGCCCTCGACGAGCTGCCGCGATCCGCGTCGATGCAGGCCAAGGGCGCAGTCGTCGCCTACACGCTGCCGCCCGAACAGTTCGCCGTGTTCCTCGAGCGGCACCCCGAGGCGTCCTACCGGCTGCTCACGACCATGGCCAAGCGACTGCGCGACCTGGTGCAGATGCACGCCATGCGGGGCGAGAGCCTCTCGGCCCGGATCGCCTGGACGCTGTTGTCGATGATGGAGGAAGTCGGCAGCGCCGAGCTGCGCCTCACCCAGCAGGAATTGGCCGAGTGGACCGGGGCGACCCGCGAAGCGACCGCTCGGATCCTCACCGAGTTCCGCAAGGACGGGGCCGTCGAGACCAAGCGCGGCCGCATCATCATCCGCGAACCCGCCCTGCTCGCCGCCGTCAGCTGAGGCGACGACGCCGAGGATCCGCCCGTGGGCTCAGGCGGTGGTGATCGACAGCACCGATGACGGCGCGATGTTGACCACCTGGCGCTGCACCGACACGCTCACACCCTTGACGCCGGCGGCCACGATCGTGCCCGACACCTCGCCGGTGGTGGTGCGGACCACCGAGTTGCGGCCGATGATGCGGATGGGGTCGACAGGGGACTGCATGGGACTCTCCGTTCGTTCCGGACGGATCCGGTGGTCGCGCAGCGGTGGGCGACTGGGAGAGGCAACGGCGGACCGGCGATGGAACTGAAGCACCGGACGCCCAACACCGGCCCAACTCGGGTGGATCGGCCCACGGGACTGGGCCGGAGGGCCGGGTGGCGGTCGTCGTCCGGTTGCGCGTCGCTCAGGTGGGGGGTACCCGTCCGAGCATGCGGTCGACCGTGATCTCGATGACGACCCGATCCGGCCGCTGCTTCGGTGGGCGGTAACGCGTCGCGTAGCGGCGTTCACCCTCGGCGGTGGCCTCGGTGTCGGCCTTCACGACGGCGCGCCCGTGCAGCGCCAGCCACCGACCGCCGTCGACCTGGCACAGGGCGACCTCTGCCTCCGGGACGGCCTCGATGTTGCGGGCCTTCACCGCCGTGGCCCAGGTGATCACCCGGGCCAGGCGGGTGGCCGGGTCGTAGGTGAAGCCCACCGGTGCCACCTGCAGGTTGCCCGACGGCGACCGGGTGGTGAGGGTGGCCAGGTGTCGCTCGGTGAGGAAGGCGACGACGGCGTCGCCGGGGTCGGTGGGGGTGAAGTGTTCGCTCACGGTCGACCTCCGGTCAGCAGACGCCGCACCTCGTCGGTGGCCTCGATCGAGCCGTCGGTGACGTAGGCGTCGTGGTTGCGTTCGATCTGGCGAAGGTCGTAGCGGTAGTTGACCATCAGGCCAAGGCCCCGCTCCCAGCCGGCGGTCGTCGGATTGGCCATCCAGTTGAGGCGTTCGACCCGCGCGCCGTTCGACAGGTGGAAGTGGGCGACGGGGTCGAGGGCTCGCTGCCCTCGGCGCTCGTCGAGCAGGTAGCGGGCGACGAGCCGGGTGAGGACCGGCTCCAGCGGCTCGACCACCGCCCGGGGCGGGATCTCCTCCGCGGCCACGACCGATCGCAGGGCCGCGACGGCGCCCCCGGGGTCGCCCGGGGCGAGCAGGTCGACGTCGTCGGCCGTCAACGCCTCGGCGCCGGCATCGTCGAGCACCCCGAGCAGCCAGTCGCGGAAGCCGGGGATCGGCGACAGCGTGGCGAAGCGGCGGAGGTTGGGCAGGTCGGCCTGGAGGCGCTCGACCACCTGCTTGATCAACAGATCGCCGAGCGGCACCCCGGCGAGCCCCTGCTGACAGTTGGAGATCGAGTAGAAGATGGCGGTCTCGGCCTGGTTCGAGGCGATGCGGTCGGCATCGTGGTCGAGCAGCGACGGCAGGTCCCCGGCGATCGCGCTCGTCATCGCCACCTCGACGAAGATGAGGGGCTCGCCCGGCATGAGGGGATGGAAGAAGCCGTAGCAGCGGCGACCGCGGCCGAGCCGTCCCTTCATGTCGGCCCACGACGTGATCTCGTGCACCGCCTCGTACTCGATCAGCTTCTCGAGCAGGGCGGCGGGGGAGTCCCAGGTGATCGACTCGAGCTGCAGGATCGCCAGGTGGAACCAGCCGGTGAGCAGGTCGCGCAGCTCCCGGTCGAGCGCGGTGAGCGCAGCGTCGTCGGCTCGATGGGCCCGCAGCTCCTCACGCAGGTCGACGACGAACGACAGGCCGTCCTCGAGCCCGATGAACCGGGTGAGGAGCCGTTCGCGCGACGGGGTGAGGGCGTCGGCCAGTCGCCGTTCGGCGTCGCGCCGGCCCTGCGCGTCACGGCTGCGCACGAGTTCGTCGACGGCGGCGTCGACGGCGTCGTCGTCGTGGTCGTAGTCGTGGGCCAGCATCAGGAAGAACCGGCGCCGACCGAGGTCGTCGAGGGTGAGGAACGTTGCGGCGATCGCCGAGGCTCGTCGGCGTGCTGCGAGCTCGCCGCCCTTCGCCTCGATGCACTCGTCGATCAGTCGCCGCAGCCGTCGTCGATCGGACTCGCCGAACGAGGGGTCGACCGTGATCGGCGCCGAGCCGTCGCTCGTCCGCCAGCGGCGTACCTGGCGCACCATTCGCTCGAGTCGTCGAGCCACCATGGCGGGCCTCCTTGGGGAGGGTCGGGCCGCTTCGCGGGCGTCAGGCCCCGGCTGGGGTGCCCGCGTAGGGCAGGGGGTCGCCCGGCTTGGGCACGAGCGGTGCGTTCCATCGAAGCATGGTTGCCAGCTCCGTCGCGATCGCCTTCCACTCCTCGGGCGTCCAACCGTTCGACACCTGGAGGGCGAGGTCGGGACGAACGGCCACCAGGGCCGGCAGCCGCTCGATGCCCAGCCCGGCGATCGCCGTGCGGTCCGGGTCGGCGAAGGTGAGGTACTTCTCGGCCAGCGGGCCGAGGAACTCCTTGCAGCCGTCGTCGTCGGCCGCCACCAACCAGGCCACCCGGATGTCGGCCGGGGCGTAGTGGTGGAGCAGGTCGTCGGCCGTGTCGAGGATCCACGAGGATTCGCTCGTGTACGGGTCGAGCGCCACCATCAGCATCGGGTACGAGGTCAGCCAGTCCCGCAGGGGGTAGGCGGTACCGCGGATGGAGTCGAATGCGAGGTCGCCGGGAGCTACAGCCACGGCGGGCGAGGCTAGCGCATTCTCGGGCCAGGACCGAACTTTGGCCCGGATCCGAGCCCGGAACGGCGGATCGCTACAGTCGGCGTCGTGCACCCGATCGAGCACCTCCGATTCGTCGCCCGTGCCGCCGGCGCCGACGCCGGCCTCCTGGTGCAGGAGGCGGCGCAGGCGCTGGCGGTGTTCGATCGCGACCCGCCTGCGCTC
>JBPEXC010000037.1:0-15237 GCA_052032035.1 Acidimicrobiales bacterium
TGAGTTCGACGGTCTCGCCGTCGTCGCTGTCCCCGGATTCGCCCGAGGTGCTGCTCTCACCGCTGGAGTCGTCGCCGCCGGCGTCTTCGCCGTCCGAGCCGGAACCACCACAGGCACCGGCGATGAACGCCAGGGCCGCGATGAGCGCGAGCAGTCTCTTGAGAGACATGGTCATGTTGGATGTACCTCCGATGGGTCTGGCACCCGTCTCTCCCACGGGCGCCGTGGCACTACGAGGTGTCACTCGCAGTGGGCGGAGACCTTAGGGAGCGCGAAACGGTCGTGCTTGCGCAACCGGAAAATGCAACATGGAGGAAATGTGACGGCCGGTGCACCCTCGGTGGCGGCCGGGTCGGCGGCGCTCGGAACGCCGGCGAACTCAGCGCTCGATCAGCTTGAGATCGACCGTGAGCGTCGTGCCCTCGAGCTGGCCGATACCCGCAGCGATGGCGCCGTTGAGGTCGGCCAGCTCCTCGTTGGCGGTCTCGAAGATGAACAGCTCCATCGGGCCCGTGGCGTCGCCGCGACCGATCGCCCGATAGGCGACGGTCTCGGCGCCCTCGCCGATCCGACCCCGGATGTCGAGGATCTGCCCGCCGTCGGCGCCGACGGTGACGTAGTCGACGCCTGCCACCGGGCGCTCGCCCTCCCAGCGGCTCGAGGTGGCGGTGCCGGTGAAGGGCACGTCGAGACGCATCCCGGCGGTCACCTGGCCGATCGGCACGAACTGCAGTTCGACGGTCAGGGTGGCGAAATCGGTGAGCGAGGCCATGGCGGCTCTCCTAGTAGTAGAGCGGGCGGCTCGGTGGCGGCCCGGTGAGTGGTCCCGTCGGCATCGTAGGAACCGCGACCGGGGAGAGCCAGACGGCGGTCAGGTCTCGTGGGGCCCGAGGGCGAGGGTGCGACCGCGGAACACGACGACGACGTCGCCGGCCTCGTCGACCACCTCGATGTCGTGGACCCGGTTGCGGCCGGCGGCATGGGGGGTGGTGCAGGTCGCCCGCAGCGCGGTGCCGACCGGCACGGCCTTGAGGAACTCGACCGAGCCGCCGGTGGCGACCGCCCGCTGGTCGCCGCCGTTGGACGCGTAGGCCATCGCGATGTCGGCCAGCGTGAACAGCAGCCCGCCGTGGCAGATCCCCATCCCGTTGTCGGTGTCGGCCGTCGCCGTCATCGACACGACCGATCGACCGTCGCCGGCGAACTCGACGGTCACCCCGAGTCGGTCGGCCACCCGGTCGGCCGCTCGCATCGCCGCAGCCGGGGCGCTCACTCGGTGGGACGGATCGTCGGCTGCTGCCATCGCGCCGAACGTAGCTCCCGACCGGTGGGTTTGCCGAGGTGGTCGTCGGGTACGCTGCGCCACGACAGGAAAATCCCGCTCCAGGAGACCTCAATGTCCTTCACCACCCGTCTGCTCACCGCCCTCGACGCCCGCCGTCCGGCCCCCGAGGCCCACGCCCACTGCGACGGCCCCTGCGGTGTGTACGACCCGTCCAGCGCCCGCATCGCCGCCGAGGCCGTGCTCTCGATGACCAAGAAGCTGGTCGACCTCGGCGACGGTGGCGACCTCGCCGCCGAGAACACCAAGAGCCGCTACATCGCCATCAAGGAAGAGCAGGCCGAGATCGCCAAGCGCGAGCTCAACATCCTGTGGCACGACTACTTCAAGCCGAACCACCTCGAGGCCTACCCCGACCTCCACACGACCTTCTGGAACGCCGCCAAGCAGTGCTCGGCCACCAAGACCAGCGTCGACGTCGCGGCCTGTGAGGAGCTGATGGGCATGATCGAGAACATCCACAACATCTTCTGGGCCACGAAGGGCCGCGAGGTGCCGTGGTACACGGCTTCCTGAGCCCTCTCACGCCTCGGTCGTGATCGACCTGCGATCCGCCGTCGTCGAGACGGGAGCCTGGCTCCTGTTCCGACGGCGGCGGTTCCGCGTCCGGGGACGCTCGATGGTGCCCACCCTCGACCCCGGGGCGTGGGTGCTGGTCGACCCCGACCGCCGCGCCAGCGTCGGCGACGTGGTGCTCGCCCCCCACCCGTGGCGGGACCGCGTGGTGTGCAAACGGTTGGCCGCCCTCGACGGCGCGTTCGCGGAGCTGGCCAGCGACAACCCCGACGAGGGAACCGACTCCCGTCAGTTCGGCCCGGTGGCCGTCGACGACCTGCTCGGCGTGGTGACCTGGGTCTTCGGCGTCGGGCGGCCAGCTCCGCCTCCGGCCGCGTCGGCCCGACCTCCGGGGTCGCCTCGATAGCCTCGACGGGTGCTCTCGGTCTCCGGTCTCACGAAGTCGTTCGGCTCCCGCACCCTCTACTCCGGGGTCGGCTTCCAGCTGAAGAACGGTCGCCGGGTCGCCCTCGTCGGCGGCAACGGCGTCGGCAAGACGACGCTGCTCGAGATCGTGGTCGGCGTCGGTGAACCCGACGAGGGGACCGTGTCGAAGCAGAAGGGCACCGTGGTCGGCTACCTGCCCCAGGAGTTGCTCGACGCCTGGGAGGGCTCGGTCCTCGACGAGGTGATGCGGGGCGCCGGCCAGGTGCTCGAGGTCGAGCACGAACTCAAGGCCCTCGAGGCCCAGCTCGGCGACGGCGACGAGGCCACCCTCACCGCGTACGGCGAGCTGCAGAGCCGCTACGAGCAGCTCGGCGGCTACCAGCTCGAAGCCGAGGCCCGGCGCATCCTGGGCGGCCTCGGGTTCACCGCCACCGACATGGACCGGCCCCTCGCCGAGATGTCCGGCGGCTGGCAGATGCGCGCCGCGCTCGCTCGCCTCCTGCTCGAGAAGCCCGACGTCCTCGTGCTCGACGAGCCGACCAACCACCTCGACGTCGACTCGGTCCTGTGGCTCGAACAACAGCTCCAGTCGTTCCCGGGAGCCGTGCTGTTCGTCAGCCACGACCGCGACTTCATCGACAACGTCGCCGAACGGGTCGTCGAGATCGCGGGCGGGCAGGCCACCGAGTACGTCGGCGGGTTCGCCGAGTTCGTCGTGCAGCGCGAGGAGCGGCTCAAGGCGGCCGAGGCGGCGGCGGCCAACCAGGCTCGCAAGGTCGCGCACGTCGAGCGGTTCATCGAACGCTTCCGCTACAAGGCCACGAAGTCGCGTCAGGTCCAGTCGCGCATCAAGACCCTCGAGAAGCTCGAGGCGATCGAGGTGCCCCAGAGCGACGAGCTCCGGCTGAGCTTCGCGTTCCCCGAGCCGCGCCGGTCGTCGCGCGTGGTGATCGAGATGGAGGACGCCTCGATCGGCTACGACGACGGGCCGCCGGTGGTCACCGGCGCCTCGCTCATCGTCGAGCGGGGCGACAAGCTCGCCCTCGTGGGCCCGAACGGCGCCGGCAAGTCGACCGTGCTCAAGGCGATCCTCGGCGACCTCACGCCCAGCCGTGGCACGGTCAAGATCGGCAACAACGTCGACGTCGCCTACTTCGCCCAGCACCAGGTCGATGCCCTCGACCTGACCAAGACGGTGGAGCAGGAGTTCCGCTCGACCGTCGGCGAACAGCCCAAGAACCGGAACTACCGCACCGTGTTGGGATCGTTCGGCTTCCGGGGCGATGCCGTCGAACGCAAGGTCGGCGAGCTGTCGGGCGGGGAGCGCACCCGCCTCGCCCTGGCGGAGACGATGTGCAACCCGGTCAACCTGCTGATCCTCGACGAGCCGACCAACCACCTCGACCTGCCGAGCTGCGACGTGCTCGAGGACGCCCTCAGCGTCTACCCGGGCACGGTGCTGCTCGTCAGCCACGACCGCCACCTGATCCGCAACGTCGTCGACGCCCTCGTCGAGGTGCGGGACGGCCGGGTCACCCAGTACCTCGACGTCGAGGAGCACGTCCTCGACCCGACCGGCTCGCGCGGCACCTCCTCGACCGACTCCTCCACGACGCCCAAGCCGACGGCGGGGGCCCGCAGGAGCGACGAACGCAAGGCGACCAAGCGGGCCGAAGCCGAACAGCGCAACGCCAAGAGCCGGGCCACCCGCGATCAGCGCAAGCGGGTCGAGCGCCTCGAACGTCAGGTCACCCGCGCCGAGGAGGTCGTCGCCGGGCTCGAGGCCCAGCTGGCCGACCCCGAGGTCTACGACGACGCCGACCGGATGCAACAGCTCGTCTCCACCCACGGCATGGCGAAACAGAAGGCCGCCGAGCTGATGGCGCAGTGGGAGGAAGCCGCCGCGGAGATCATGGACTGACGGTCGCCCGGCGGGGCCGCCGCCGGGCTCGGTCCGGTCGACCCCGATCAGTCGAGGAGGACGGCGTTGTTGATCAGCCCGAGGTGGCTGTAGGCCTGCGGAACGTTGCCGAGGGCCCGGCCGTGGCCCGGGTCGTACTGTTCCGCCATCGTGCCGGTGGCGCCGGCGAGGGCGACCAACTCGCCGAACAGGGCGGCGGCCTCGTCGCGGCGGCCGACGAGCACCAACGACTCGATCAGCCACGACGTCATCATGTTGAAGCCACCCTCCCGGCCGGGGAGCCCGTCGTCCTCGAAGTAGCGGTAGACGGTCGGCCCCTCCCGTAGCTCGCGGTCGATGGCGGCCACCGTCGACACGAAGCGCTCGTCGGTCGGGTCGAGCAGTCCCCACATGCCGACCGCGAGCACCGAGGCGTCGAGGTCGTCGCCGTCGTAGGCGGCGGTGAAGCTGCCGCGTTCCGCGCTCCAGCCGTTGGCCAGGATGTCGTCGGCGATCTCGTCGCGCAGGCCGACCCAGGCGGCGGGCTCACGGTCGAGGAACTGATCGGCGATCGAGATCGCCCGGTCGACGGTCACCCAGCACATCGTTTTGGAGTAGACGTGGTGGCGGGGCGGCTTGCGGATCTCCCAGATGCTGTGGTCGGGCTCGGTCCAGCGCCGCGACACGGCCAGCACCATCGCCTCGACGAGCCGCCAGTGTTCGGCCGACAGGGCCTCGCCCTGGCGCAACAGGAGATGGACCAGGTCGACGATCGGCCCGAAGATGTCGAGCTGCACCTGCCCGTCGGCGGCGTTCCCGACCCGGACCGGGCGCGAGCCGCCGTAGCCGGGAAGGTCGGCGATCTCCGCCTCGGGCGGGAGATGGCGGCCGGTGACGTTGTAGAGCGGGGCGAGCCGCTCGGGGTCGGAGCGGGTCTCGAGCAGGCCGAGCACCCAGTCGAGGAACGCCATGCCCTCGGCGTGGGAGCCGAGCCGGGCGAGCGCGGCGGCCGACAGGGCGGCGTCGCGCAACCAGCAGTAGCGGTAGTCCCAGTTGCGGACCCCGCCGAGGTCCTCGGGCAGGCTGGTGGTGGCAGCGGCGAGGATCGCCCCGGTCGGGCCGTGGCACAGTCCCTTCAGCAGCAGCGCCGAGCGGGTCACCTGCTCGCGTTCGAGCGCCGGGAGCTCGAGGCGGCCCGCCCAGTTCGACCAGAATCGCTCGGAGTCGTCGCGCCGGTCGGCCTCGGGACGGGCGTCGGCCCGCAGGGTGCCGGTGCCGGCTCGCATCTCCAGGGCGACCGATCCGCCGCCGAGTTCGACGGTGCCGACCGCGGTCTGGTGCACGCCGTCGGACACGAGGTGCCAGTCGACGTCCGGGGCCCGCAACACGAGGAGGTCGGCGGTGCCCATCACGACGACACCGCCGTCGCGGATCTCCATCTGGGTCGGGACGCGACCGAAGTCGATGCGGGGAGCGAACTCGATGCGGGCGGTGCCGGTGCCGTCGAGGACCCGGATCAGATCGGAACGCCCGGCGAGGCGGCGCGAGCGTCCGCTCGAGATGTCGAGGTAGTCGGTGCAGGTGAAGGTCTCGAAGGCCGACTCGAGCACCATCGAGTGGCGGTGGTACTGCTGGCGGGGCGGCGCATCGTCGTCGACGGGGGCCACCGAGAAGTAGCCGGCCGAGGGCCCGCCGAGCAGCTCGGCGAAGATGGCGGCGGAGTCGACCCGGGGGGCGCACATCCATGTGACCCGGGCACTCGGGCTCACGATCGCGGCGGTCCGCAGATCGGACAGCATCGAGTGGTCCTCGATCGGGGCGAGCCCCGACCCCCGCAGCCACTCCGAACGCAGCTCGGCGACCAGGGCGAGGACCTGGGCCACCGTGTCGGTGTCCTTGACCCGGAACTTCGCCGCGGTCTGGCCCTCGCCGACCTTCACCCCGACGTCGGGCCCGGCGAGGGTGCGGAAGGCGTCCTCGTCGGTGACGTCGTCGCCGAGGAAGAGCACGGCGCTTGCGCCGACCTGGTGGCGGATCGTCTCGAGGGCGGTGCCCTTGTCGGTCTGGATCACCGCCATCTCGATGATGTCGTGGCCGGTGCGGGTGAACACGCCCTCCCACCCGGCCGGACCCCGCACCACCGCGTCGCGGGCCGCCGTCTTGCGCTCGTCGTCCATGCCCCGGAGGTGGAAGGTGACCCCGGTCGGCTTCTCCTCCACGAGGGCGTCGAACTCGTGGCCGAGCTTCTTCACCGCGGTGGTGAGCGTCTCTCGGCGCTGGACCAGTTCGGGCGACAGCTGTGAGGCGAACCCCAGGTCGAACTCACCCCCGTGCGACCCGACCAGGCGGATCTCCTCGGGGAACCGCGACAGCGTGGCGAGATCGCGCAGGCTGCGCCCGGAGATGACGGCGACGTGGGTGTTGGCCAGCTCGGCCAGCGACCGCATGGCGGCCGCCGAGTCGCGGTTGGCCCGAGCCGACATCGGGTCGTCGACCAGGGGAGCGACGGTGCCGTCGTAGTCACAGGCGATGACGAGCGTGGGCACCCGGGCGACCGCACGCAATCGTTCTCCGAGTTCGCCCAGGCTGTCGCTCGTCATGAACTGATCTCTCCCGAAACGGCTGCGGCGGCCGACGACGCCGAAGACGCCGGTGTGAGCAACTTATCGCCATCCCGGAGCGGGACGAACCACGGTCGATCGCGGCACGTGGCGACGACGATCGCGCCACCCCCGTGCCGCCGCCGTCGGGGGTCGGTGCCCTACCGTTGCCCGGGTGACCTCGCCGCCCGGAACCGACCCGTTCGCGCCGCCGCCACCGCCCGGGCCGCCCCCGCGCCAACGCGAGTCGTTGCCCACCGGTGTGCTGATCGGCCTGGCCGTGGTCGCCGCCTTCCTCGTCGTCGGTGGGGGGCTGTTCCTCATCGCGGGCCAGGACGACGAGACGACCTCGCCCCGGATCACCATCGTCCCCGACGACAGCACCGACACCGACAGCACCGACGAGCCGGCCGACGATGACGGCGACACCGCCGAGGAGGACGCCGACGACGCCGAACACGTCGCCTGCCCCGGCGGCACGGAACCGTTGTTCTGCGAGTTGGTCGCGTTCGTCGAGACCGCGCGTGGTCGCCCCTTCCAGACGTTCCCCAGCATCGAGCTCGAGGAGACCGGGGCCTTCCGGGACCGGCTGCTCGACGGCTTCGAGGAGGACACCCAGGATCTCGAGAACTACGGCGACCTGCTGCGGGCCCTCGGACTGATCCCGATCGACGCCGACATCGTCGCCGTCTACCGGAGCCTGCTCGAGGTCGGGGTGGTCGGCTTCTACGACACGGAGACCGGCGAGCTCGTCGTCCGCGGTGGTGAGTTCGACCTCTACGCCCAGTCGGTGCTCGTCCACGAGCTGGTCCACGCCCACGACGACCAGTGGGTCGATCTCGACCGTCCCGAGCTCGACGACGCCGAGGGCGAGGAGGCGGCCGGGTTCCTGGCGGTCACCGAGGGCAACGCCGAGCGGATCACCGCGGCATGGACGGCGACCCTCACGGCCGACGAGCAGGCGCTGATGGACCAGCAGAGCTTCGCCCTGTTCACCCCGGAGGACATCGCCGTCCTCACCCAGATCCCGCCGTTCCTCGCCGAGGACCTCACCTGGCCCTACACCGAGGGGCTCGAGCTGGTCGAGGCCATCGCCGCCGAGGGCGGGGAGGCCGCGGTCGACGAGGCGTTCGCCGACCCGCCCGCCACCAGCGAGCAGATCCTGCACCCCGAGCAGTACCTGGCCGACGAGCCGGTCGACCTGCTCCCGGTGCCCGACCACCCCGGCGAGCTCGTGGTCGACGGGGTGATCGGGGAGATCTGGTTCCTGTTCTGGCTCGGCGTCGAGCCGGCGGAGGGGTGGGGGAGCGACCGGTTCGTCACCTACCGGGACGACGGGCTGCTCTGCACCCGGGTCGATGTGGTCGCCGACACCGCCGCCGATCTCGGCGAGCTCGAGGACGCGCTCGTGCAGTGGGCGCTGGGTGACGACGGCCGCACGGTCGAGGATCTCGCGGTCGACGGCGCCGAGGGTCTACGGGCCGAGGGGTGCGTCGCCGACTAGATCTCGCTGCAGGGGGCGATGATGTGCTCCGCCATCTCCTGGGCCTTGCCGGCGGTGTCGCCCCACAGGGCGAACGCCCCGAGGGTGGTGCGGTCGACGCCGAGATCGCGGAGCTCCTGGGCGGCGCCGACGGGGTCGCTGCCCCCGAAGCCGGCGTGGGGCGCCGTGATCTCGATCGCCTCCGGGTCGCGGCCGGCGTCGGCGGCGGTCTGGCGCACGATGTCGAGCAGCTCGGCCAGGTTGGCGCCGGCGTCGGCGGAGCCGCCGAGCCCGACGCCAGGGAAGAAGCCGTCGCCCAGGCGGCCGGCTCGCCGGGCTGCGGCCTTCGAGTGGCCGCCGACGACGATCGGGACCGAACCGCTCGGCGGCTTCGGGTTGACCGACACCTCCGAGAACGACGAGAACTCGCCGTCGTGGCTGGCGTCGTCGCTCGCCCACAGGGCTCGCATGGCGTGGACGTAGTCGTCGGTGCGGGCACCGCGCTTGGCGAACGGGATGCCGAGGGCGTCGAACTCCTCCTCGAGCCAGCCGACCCCGATGCCGAGGACGAGGCGGTCGTCGCTCAGCGCGGCGAGGGTGGCGGTCTCCTTGGCCAACACGAGCGGGTTGCGCTCGGGCAGGATCAGGATGCCGGTGGCCAGCTTCACCTCGGTGGTCAGCGCCGCCATCCAGGTGAGCCACACCAGGGGATCGGGGATCGGCGAGCTCGAGTCGCCGGGCATCTTGCCGGTGGGGGAGTAGGGGTACTCCGAGTCGTATTGCTTGGGCCAGATGACGTGCTCGACCGTCCAGATCGACTCGATCCCGGCCGACTCGACGGCGGCGGCGAGTTCGCGGGCGCCGGCGGGCGTGGCGAAGGGTCCGGTGTTGGCGAAGGCGAGGCCGAATTTCATGGGCGTGACTCCAGCGGAGCGGCGGGGCCGCGTCAAGTCGCCGGGCCGGTCACCTCACCAGCCGAGGGTGCCCGGCTCGCCCTTGAACGGCCCGACGATCTCGTCGGTCACCCAGCCGCCGTAGAACCCACCCGCCTGCGCCCGCACCGGCCGGCCGTCGACCCGGCAGGCGACCCGGCCGGGGTGGAACGACACCCGGTCGGCGAGGGCGGTGAAGCTCGGTGTCGGGGCCGGGTAGTCCCAGCCGACGGCGACCTCGGGGGCGGTGGCGAGCGCCCAGTAGCGGGCCGACCCCTTCCATTCGCAGTGCGACGAGCCCGGCGCCGGGGTGAGCAGGGTCCGGTCGACGTCGGCCCAGGGGAGGTAGAAGGTGGGCGGGCTCGCCGTCTCGAGGACCCGGACCGACGCTCGGGTGCGTGCGAGGGGCCCCGACGCGGTGCTGACCTCCACGAGTCGGGTGTCGTCGACGATCGCGGGCGGGCGAGGATAGTCCCACACCGACTCCTCGCTGTCGCCGGGGGGCTCCGCGAACGCCGGGCGGACGTCGCCGGTGTTGGTCCAACCCTGGCGAGCGGCATCGAGCCGCCGCTGCTCCGGCGTGCGCTCCCCGTTCGGACGGTCGCGGTTCTGACGGTCACGGTTCTGATGGCCTCGGTCGCGCACGACCGGAGGGTACGGTCCGGGTGCGCACCGCTGTCGGATCGCATCGGATCGTGCCGGAGCGGGGTTGGCGTTCCTCGCCGCTGAGCTGCCAAGGTGATCGGCGTGAAGGTGCGCATCGGCTACGGCCTGGGGACTCGGAGCGAATCCAACGAACCGGAGCGGTTCGACGTCCTGGTCGATGCCCTCGAGTCGCACCGCTTCGATTCGCTGTGGCTGTCGGAGCGGATCGGTTCGGCGTGTCCCGACCCCGTCGTCGGCATGGCCTACGCGTGCGGTCGCACGACTCGGCTGAAGGTCGGCATGTCGGTGATGGTCCTGCCGGGTCGCAACCCGGTCGTGTTGGCCAAGACGCTCGCCAGCCTCGAACGGCTGTCGGGTGGGCGGCTGCTGCCGGCGTTCGGGCTCGGCGTCGCCGACTCCGGTGAGCACCAGGCGTTCGGCGTGGAGCGTCGCGATCGTGGCGGCTGGTTCAACGAGGCGCTCCCACTGATGCGTCGCCTGTGGAGCGAGCCGTCGGTCGACCACGATGGCAAGAGGTTCCAGCTGAGTGACGTGCGGGTGGAGCCGAAGCCCTCGTCGCCACTCGAGGTCTGGCTCGGTGGGATCTCGCCCCTGGAACTCCGCCGGGTCGGCCGTCACGCCGACGGCTGGCTCCCCTCGTTCGTCACCGCCCGCCAGGTGGCGGCCGCACGCACCGAGATCGAGCAGGTGGCGGCCGAACACGAGCGGGAGATCGACCATGAACACTTCGGCGTGCTCATCCCGTACCGCATCGACGAGCGGCCGCTGAACGAGCGCTTCCAGGCGATCCTCGACGCCCGCAACCCCGAGGCCGACCTCGACGAGCTCGTGCCGACCAAGGCGACGTTGCCGGCCGCGGTCCAGCGGTTCGTCGACGTCGGCTTCTCCAAGTTCGTCCTGATCCCCACCCACGAACCGGCCGAATGGGGCCCGGAGATCGCCGAGGTGGCGTCGATCGCCAAACCGCTCGAGACCTGACGGCGGCAGCCGAGCTCAGACACGAGACGTCGTCGCGCGCCGGGGCACACCCGGATCGACCGAGACGGTCAGCGCTCGGGCCCGGCCGTCGGCCGGGTCGACCACGACGATCCGGTGGGCCGCCGTGTCGACCACCAGCAGGCGTCCGTCGCCGGTCGGGGCGACCGCCTCGCACGACGAGAGTCCCGGCACCGTCAGCGTCGTGACCCTGCGGTCGGCGACCATCCGCAGGCACCGGTTGCCCCGGTCGGCGACCCACAGTCGGTCGCCGTCGCCGTCGCCGATGACGTCGGCGGGGTGCTGGAACAAGGCTCGATGCACCGGTCCGTCGACCAGGCCCGGTTCGGACGGTGGGACCGCCGTGAGGGTGCCGACGCGGCCCCGATCGTCGAGGAACCGGATCGAGCCGGTCCCGGCGTCGCAGAACACCAGGCCGTGTGGGGTGCGGGTGACGGCGACGGGCTGGCAGAGCTCGGCGGCACCGGCCGACCCGTCCCGGAGGCCGGTGTGGCCCGATCCCGCGATCGTGCCCGTCGTGCCGTCGGTCTCGATGCGCACCAGTCGGTCGGCTCCGGCGTCCGCGACGACCCAGGAGCCGTCGGCGTCGACGGTGAGGCCGATCGGCCACGACAGGCCCTCGATCGACGTCGTCGCCGCCCGCTCGTCGGCGGCGTCGACCACGACGACCGAACCTCCGCTGGGGGAGGTGACCGCCACGCGGCCCTCGGCGAAGGCGACGCGACGGGGGTCGTCGACCTCGACGGTCCGCTCGAGGCGGGCGGTGCCGGCGACGAGGTCGACGCGGCCGAGCAGCAGCCGGTCGTTGCCGTTGTCGGCGATGGCGATCCGAGCGGCGGAGCGAGCGCCCGCCGGATCCGTCGGGTCCGAGAGTGCGACCCCGGTCGGGCGGTGCAGGCGGGCGAAGGACGCACCTCCCGAGGTGCCCGCCGTCGGCACGGTGGGGAGCGAGCTCGTGGTCGGTCGATCGCTGCGCCGGCCGACCCACTGGGACACGGTGTCGGCCATCGTGGCGGCATGCCCGGGCTCCGCCGGGTCGTGGAGGTCGCCGACGGCGTCGATGATCGTCGCGCAGACCGCCGGGATGGCACCGAGGCCCAGTCCGGCGCCGCGCACGCGACCGCGACCGTCGACGACGAGCGCCGTCGGCCACCCGACGGGTTCCAGCCGTGCCCAGGTCTCGAGGTCGGGATCGTGCAGGGCGCGGATCGGGACCGCACAGCGCATCGCCAGCCGGTCGAACCACTCCGCGACCAGCGCCGGCGGGCGGGCGTAGCGGTGTCGGGGCGAGTGGACGACGACCAGCTCGGCGTCGCCCGCGGCCGAGTCGGCGACGGATGCGACGCGCTGGACCATCGCCTGCGAGGCCTCGTCGAACGCGCTGACCGCCACGACGACGGTCACCCGGCGGCGCGCCGCATCGACCTCGACGGGTTCGACGTCGGTGAAGGGCCAGGGCAGGCCCACGAGCGGCGGGAGACGGGGTGCCACCGGTTCCCATCGGCAGGACGAAGGGCTCTGGTGAGGTGTGACCGGTTGCACTAGCTTTTGTTCGGTCAAACGCGCCGAACGGAGGCACACAGTGAAGGTCCCCATGACGATCAACGACTTCCTCGATCGAGGGGTCAACGTCTACCCCGACCGGGTGGCGATTGTCGACGAACCCGATCAGCCGGCGCCGTCGCTCGGGCGCATCACCTTCCGCGAGTTGGGCGACATCCGCCGCCAGATCGGCGTGGCGATGGACGAGATGGGCATCCCGATGGGCGGCCGCGTGGCGATGGTGAGCCACAACTCGGCTCGTCTGCTGACGTTCTTCTACGGGGTGAGCGGCAACGGTCGAGTCTTCGTCCCGATCAACTTCCGTCTCAGCCGCGACGAGGTCGCCTACATCGTCGAGCACTCCGGCGCCGACTACCTCCTGCTCGACCCCGAGATCGCCGACGACCTGACCGACATCCCCACCAAGAAGACCTGGATCATGGGTCCCGACGCCGACGCCGACTGGTACGGCAGGGAGGGCACGCCCCAGCCGTGGGAGCCCGACGAGGACGCCACCGCGTCGATCAACTACACCTCGGGCACCACCGCTCGACCCAAGGGCGTCGAGCAGACCCATCGGGCCCGGTGGACCAACGCCGTCACCTTCGGCTGGCACGTCGGCGTCAACGACCGTGACGTCTACCTCCACACCCTCCCGATGTTCCACTGCGACGGCTGGGGGATGCTCTACACGGTGATGGCGATGGGCGTGAAGAACGTCGTGCTGCGCAAGGTCGACGGTGCCGAGATCCTGCGTCGGGTCCGCGACGAGGGCGTCACCCTGATGTGCGGCGCCCCGGCCGTCGTCGCCGCCGTGCTCGACGCCGCCGCCGACTGGGAGGGCGAGATCCCGGGCAAGGACAAGGTCCGTATGGTCGTCGCCGGCGCCCCGCCGCCCTCGAAGACGATCGAGCGCATGGAGACCGAGCTCGGCTGGGAGTTCATCCAGATCTACGGCCTCACCGAGACCGCCCCGCTGCTCACGATCAACCGGGCCCCGATGGAGTGGGACGAGCTCGACCCGGGCGAGAAGGCCACCCGCCTGTCGCGCGCCGGCGTGCCCGCGGTCGGCATCAAGATGGAGGTGTCGAACACCGGCGAGCTCCTCGCCCGCGGCAACCACATCCTCAAGTCCTATTGGGACAACCCCGAGGCGTCGGCCGAGGCCCTCGAGGGCGGTTGGTTCCACACCGGCGACGGCGGCGTGATCGGCGACGACGCCTACATCACGATCACCGACCGCAAGAAGGACGTGATCATCTCCGGCGGCGAGAACGTGAGCTCGATCGAGGTCGAGGACGTGCTGTTCTCCCACCCCGAGGTCAACGAGGTCGCCGTGATCGGCGTGCCCCACGAGAAGTGGGGCGAAACCGTGAAGGCCCTCGTCGTCACCGCCCCCGGCTCGACCCTCGACGAGGCGTCGCTCAAGGAGTACTGCCGGGAGCGTCTCACCCACTACAAGTGCCCCACCTCCATCGAGTTCCGGGACGAACTCGCCCGCACGGCCACCGGTAAGCTCCAGAAGTTCAAGCTCCGCGCTCCCTACTGGGAAGGCCGTGATCGGATGATCAACTGAGACGCTCGCTCCCGCCGATCCGGCTCGCGGCGACCATCGTCGTCGCGGCCGGGTTCGTCGGTGCCTGCAGCGGCGAGCTCGACCCGGCCGACGCCGCCGACGCCTTCGCCGACGCCCACCCCGAGGCGACCGGTGTGCAGGCTCGCTGCGTCGTCGACATCCTGTTCGAGACCTACGGCGCCGAGGGCCTCCAGGTCGAACTCGACCGGGCCGTGCCCAGTGACGACTTCGAGGAGGCGCAGTACCGGGCGATGTTCGGCTGCGGGATGCGCGGTGACGTCCGCGACCAGCTCGCCGGTCAGCTCGAACAGCGCGGGCTGACCGACGACGAGGCCGCGTGCGTGGCCGACGCCCTCACCGGCGATCTCGACGAGGACGATCTCGACGTGCTGCTCAGCGGCGAACTGACCGACGAGTTCTTCGACAAGTACTTCGACGCGATGTCGTCCTGCGACGCACTCCCGTCCTGAGCGCTCGCTCGTCGGGCGGTACTGGCATGCTGTTGGCATGACTGACGTGTCGAACGCCGACGGCCGGACCGCGGACGCCCGTATCGCCGAGGTGTGGGCATCGGAGATCGTGCCCCAGCTCACCGACTACATCGCCATCCCGGCGCTGTCGCCTGCGTTCGACGCCGACTGGCACGCCAACGGCCACGTCGCCGCCGCCGTCGAACAGATCCGTTCGTGGTTGGCCGGGCGGCCGATCGCCGGCCTCCGGGTGGACGTCCACGAGCTCGAGGGCCGCACCCCGGTGATCGTCGCCGAGATCCCGGCCTTCGGCGTCGCCGATGCGGAGCCCGGAGCGGCCCCCACCGTGCTGCTCTACGGTCACCTCGACAAGCAGCCGGAGATGACCGGCTGGCGTGACGGTCGCGGCCCGTGGACGCCCGTGCGCGACGGTGACCGGCTCTACGGTCGGGGCGGCGCCGACGACGGCTACGCCGCCTTCGCCAGCCTTGCGGCGATCGAAGCGGTGCAGGCCGCCGGTGGACGCCACCCTCGCTGCGTCCTCCTCGTCGAGGCGTCGGAGGAGTCGGGGTCGCCCGACCTCCCCGCCCACGTCGAGGCGCTCGCCGATCGCCTCGGTGACGTCGCCCTCGTCGTCTGCCTCGACTCCGGGTGCGCCACCTACGACACCCTGTGGCTCACCACGTCGTTGCGCGGCCTGGTCGGCGGCACCCTCCGGGTCGACATCGTGACCGAGGGGCTCCACTCCGGCGCCGCCGGCGGGGTGGTCCCGTCGACCTTCCGGATCG
>JBPEXC010000370.1:0-1940 GCA_052032035.1 Acidimicrobiales bacterium
CGGCGGCCTGGCCGGCGACGGCGACGAGCCCGACCGACGCGACCAGGATCGGGTAGCTGAGGTGTGTCTGCGTGAGCAGACTCGCGGTCGCCACGGCCGGCACCATCGCCCAACGATCTCCGGCTGCCGCAGCCCACGCCGCGACGAGGAAGCACAGGTACGTCAGGATCAGGAACTGGTGCTGACGCGGGGTGATGAGCATCTCGCTGCCCATCGTCCACGTCAGCAGCCCGATCGGGAGCATCGACACGAGCGTCGCCCGGCGGCCGCCGATCCGTCCCAGCAGCCAGGCTGCGACGACGATCGCTGCGATGTTGACGGTCGCCACGGCGATCGCTGTCCCGCCCGACGGGGCGATCCGGGTGAACGGCGCGAGCAGATCGAGTTGGAGCGGGCCGAGGTTGTTCACGCTCCGATCGACACCGACCGAGCCCGACGACCAGGCACCGAGCCACGGGTGGTGCTCGGTCGCGACGTCCATCGACCGCAGCGTGAAGTACGCGTCGTCACCGATCGGGACCCAGTCGGACGCCGCCGCGCGGACGGCATGCCAGGCGATTGGGAGGCACACCAGGAACGTCGCCAGCACGTCGAGTCGGCGGGCGAACGATCGCAGCGACGACGGAGCGCGGGAGGCGGTGTCGGCGTCGGTCATGGCAGTCGGCAAGGGTAACCGTGGCGCGGCCCTCGCGGGTGGGTACCTTGGTCGATCGTGCCGTCCGAGCGATCGATCCGACCCTCCACGCCGTACGTGCTCGGCGGAGGCATCCGCTGGGGCTTCGGTGGGGTCACCTGGATCGGGCGGGCGGCGATCGCACTGCTCGTCGTCGTCCTGATCGCGCCCGTCCGCGGCCTGTACAAGGCGACCGGTTCGTCGCTCGAAGAGGGGTTCATGCTCGTCTTCCCGAACCTGGTCCAGCAGGGGTGGGTGGCCAACCGCGACTTCCTCCATCTGTACGGGCCGACCTCACTCGACTCGTTGGCGCTCTGGTACCGGGTGTTCGGCGACACCCTCGAGAGCGAGCGCACGTTCGGTCTGTTGCAGAACCTGGCGATCATCTGGGCGATCTACACACTCGCCCGGGTGTCGGGCCACGTCGCGGCCGTCGGCGCTGCGCTGGTGGCGGCGATGTTCGTGATGACCCCGATCGGCCTCACGGCGCTCGCCTGGCACGGCGGGGTCGCGCTGGCGCTCTGGGCGACGGTGTACGGCGCCCGGGCCCGCGCCACCGGCAACCCGGCCGACTGGTGGCGGGCGGCGATCTTCGCCGGGCTGGCGCTCGGTTTCCGCCCCGATCTCGTCGTCGCGCTGGGCTTGACCCTGGCGTTCCTGTTGTGGCCGCTGCGGCGCCACGCCTCGACACTGCTGATCGCCGTCGCCGGCTTGATGGTCGGTCTGCTCCCCATGTGGTGGCACCTGGGCCGAGCCGGTCTCCGTACCGCGTTCGAGGGCATGGTGCTCGAACCGGTCGTCGACCTCCGCCCGGGGCGCGAGCTGCCGGCCCCGCCCTCGTGGGACAAGATCGACGGAGCGCTCCAAGCCGTCGCCGAGGAGCCGTCGCCGCGCTGGTGGCTCCCGGCGCCGCAGGCGAGCCATCAGCTGTACCTGTGGTTCTGGGCGGTCGTGATCGTGGCGATCGGCACACTGGTGTTCGCGGCCTGGCGCTACCGACGAGCGACCTCCGAATCGCCGACCGAGACGGTCGAGACGGACGGTGAGACGGACGGTGAGGGACATCACGACCCGTTCGTGCCGTTGGGCCGCACCGAACTGTTGCCGCTGCTCGCGGGCGCCGTGTTCGGGTTCGGGATCATCCCCCAGGCCCTCCAGCGCCCCGACTCGGCGCACCTGGCCTGGGTCGCCATGGTGTCATGGCCGATCCTCACGGTCCTGCTCATCGATCCGATCCGCCGTCTGATCCCGGCCCTGCGGCCCACCT
>JBPEXC010000371.1:0-5979 GCA_052032035.1 Acidimicrobiales bacterium
CGTTGAGCCGACACCTCGGCGGTGGTGCCGAAGGGGTGATCAGGCCTCGACGTGGAGGGCGGCTTCCTCGGGGGCGACGACGACGTCGGAGTCGGTCGGATCGAGCCCGGCTTCGGCCTGCTCGAGGTCGTCGTCGCGGTCGGCAGCCGGATCGAGATCGTCGACGTCGGGACGCTCACGGCTGACCCGGGTCCGGAGGTTGTCGGGTGCGTCGGCGTCGCCGTTGACGACGTTCGGATCCTCGCTGTTGAGGTTCGGACGCCCGTCGCTGAAGGCGTTGACGCCCGGCAGCCCTTCGTCACCCGGGGTCTCCCCCAGCGTGTTGCCGTCGAGTTCGTAGGCGTCGCCCTGGTCGGCAGGTGCGGTAGCGGCTTCGTTCGTGGTCATGACGCCGGTGTTCCCGATCGCGCCGATCTCAACCGTGCTCGTGGCAGCGGTCAGAATCTGGCCACGGCCGGTCGTAGCCTGCCCGCCATGCTGCATCTCGACGCCATCGGGCTGGTCTGCGACGACCTTGCCACGACCCTCGCCTTCTACCGAACGCTCGGACTCGACCTGCCCGATGTCACCGAGGGCCATGTCGAGGCGACCACGCCCGGCGGGCTGCGCGTGATGTTCGACTCGGTCGACGTCGTGCAGAGCTTCTCGGAGTGGACGCCGCCCACCGGCGGCGGTCGCCGGGTCGCGCTCGCCTTCGTCTGCGACTCCCCTGCCGACGTCGACGCGACCCACGCCGCGCTCACCGCCGGTGGTGCGGTGTCACACGTCGACCCGTTCGACGCCCCGTGGGGGCAGCGCTATGCCACGGTCATCGATCCCGACGGCAACCCGGTCGACCTGTTCGCCGAACTCGCCGCGGGTTGAACGGCACCACCGGTGCGGGCTGGGCCCACCGGTCCGCCGAGTTCACGGGCAGGCGATCTCGAACGTGACCGACTCGTCGGCGTGCTCGGCCTCGGTGGCGACCGCATGACTGCCGTCGTCGAGTCGGCGGACCTCGGTGACCGTGTACTGCTCCTCGGGCGACAGGCCGATCCAGCCCTCGCCGTCGCGGATGCGGATCTGTTCGGTGATGTCGGCCGGGCCCGCCGGCGCCTCCCCGGCGGTGACCGTGAGCTCCTCCCCCGCCCCCGAGCACGTGCCGTCGAGCCGCCACACCGACGCCTCGGATCGCAACTCGATGCGGTCGTCGGAGGCGGATACGTCGACGGGAGTTGCGTCGGAGGCAGTGACGCTGGACGAGCCGCACGCGCTCGCAGCGACGACGGCGGTCGCAGCGACGAGGAGCGCCCGGCTCACGAATGCGCTTCGCGCACCGAGATCGCGCCGGCGACGATGCGCTGTTCCTCCGACAGGCCGCCGGCGACCAGTCGGTCCTCGAGCCGCTCGAGGTCGTCGACGTCGAGCGTCATCAGGACCTCGCCGAGCTGACTGCGTCGTCGTAGCACCACGACCGCCGGCAGCACGTCGTGGTCGTCGAGCGACGCGCTGAGCAGGGCGGCGAACTCTCGTGCCGAGCCCGATCCGGGGCCTCCCGACACCGCACCGAGGAGTCCCGGGGCGTTCGGCGACGCCGGCGCGTCGTGCTCGATCAGGTTCCGCCACGCCAGCAGCTTCGCCACGTCGAACTGGCGGTGCTGGTCGTTCGACAGTCCCGCCACCAGGAACTCGAAGCGGTTCCAGTTCGCCTCGGCCGCCAGTCGGTAGGCCTCGGCGACGGTCCGATCGCCGTCCTCACCCGCAGTCGCCACCTGGGTGTTGGCGCGGGCTCGGTCGGCGGCCTCGCCGATCCGCCCGCCGGACCGACCCGGCTCGTTGCCGGTGAGGGCCTGGTAGATGAACAGGCCCAGGAAGATGACGGCGAAGACGAACCCGAAGCGCCAGGCCAGGAAGCCGAGGGGGATGCCGACCGCCACCGTCGCCACACGGGTCACCTGCCAGGCCGACGCCGGCCGGAAGAGCCGCATCGTGTGGTAGAGCACGTGGCCGCCGTCGAGGGGGTAGAGCGGGATCAGGTTGATCAGCGCCCACCCGATGTTGAAGAACACCGAGTAGACGAGGACCGTGCCCAGCACGCCGCCCGGGTCGAGGAACCACAGTGCGGCGAGCGACGGGATGCCCAGGGCGATCAGCTGCGTGAGCGGGCCCGCCAGCGACACCTTGATCTGTTGCTTGTCGTCGAGGCCTCCGCCGAGCGGCATCGTGAACCCACCGAAGGCATGGAGCTCGATGTAGGACGCAAGCCCGAAGCGGCGGAACATCATCGCGTGCCCGAGCTCGTGGACGAGGACCGATCCGAGCAGGGTGGCGATGGCCAGGATCCCGATGACGGGGTCGCCGCCGAGGAAGAACAGCGCGAGGAAGAGCACGAACGGGCTGATCCGGACCGGGACACCGAGGACGACGAAATGGGGACGCATGACGGCTTCCATGGTAGTTGGGGCCACTCCCCCGCCCAGGGTCGGTCGTCTCGACCCTGGAACTGACGGTGGGCCATCCGGATCATTGTCGAGCGGATCCCTCGAAGGGGGCGAGCCCGGGCGACTATCGTCGACGGCGAGCGACCGTGCGGCACGGTGGCGGATCGAGGAGCGGCACATGCTGGGGTTGGTCGTGCACGGCGTCGGCGGAGCAGCGCTCATGCTGCTGTGGATCTGGGCGGTGCTCGACTGCATCTCCACCGACTCGATCCTGGTGCGGAACCTGCCCAAGACGACGTGGTTGTTCCTCGTCATCTTCATCCCGACGATCGGCGCCGTCGCCTGGTTGCTGCTCGGTCGGCCCGAACACGCCGGCTTCTCCCTCGGTGGGCAGCGATCGTGGCTCTACCGCGACGACTACGAACCGCGCACCTTCGCCAGCCCCGCGCCTCGCGGAATCGAGGACGAACCCGGCTGGTCGGCCGGCACCACCCGCAGCACGCCGGACGCGGGCGGGGCGACCGAGGAATCGCTCGCCGTGCGGGAGCGCAAGCTGCTCGAGCGGGAGGCCGAGCTCGCGAAGCGAGAAGCCGAGCTCGACCGAGGCGGCGAGACCGATCCCGCCGACGAGGCCTGATCGGTCGCCCGCTCTCCCCTCAGAGCACCACGGCGCCATCGACGCAGGTGACCGACGACCCGCCGATCCAGATCGTGTCGCCATCGGCCTCGACGTGCACGCGACCGCGCCGATCCAACCGGGTGCCCTGCGCCGCGACGTAGCTCGACGGGGCGAGCCCCTCCCCGATCAACCACTGCGCGACCGCCGCGTTGAGGCTGCCGGTGACGGGGTCCTCGGTGATGCCGTTGTTGCCGGGGAAGAACGCTCGCAGCTCGAAGGCCACGTCGCTCCCCTCCGGGTGCGGGCCGACCACGCCGACGTCGAGGCCCGCCAACACCTCGACGTCCGGCTCGATCGCCAGGACTCGCTCAGCGCTCTCGAGCAGCACGCCCTGCCACAGCGGTCCGTTGTCGCACCACCGATGGGCCACGATCTCCGATCGCTCGAGCCCCAGACCGGTGGCGATCCGCTCGACCATCTCGTCGTCGAGGGGGTCACTGCGCAGGAGCTCCGGGGCGGCGAACGCCAACCGGTCCCCATCGCGGCGGATCTCGACGAGGCCGAGGCCGCACTCCATCACGATCCGCTCCTTCGCCGGCTTGCCGCCCGCCTCGAGCCAGGCGTGGGCCGTCCCCAGGGTCGGGTGCCCGGCGAAGGGCAACTCCCGCCCGGGGCAGAAGATCCGGACCCGGTAGTCGGCGCCGCCGGCACGTCCCTCGGCGGTCGGCGGCACGACGAACGTGCACTCCGAGAGGTTCGTCCAGTTGGTGAACCGCTGCATGCGATCGGTCGCCAGATCCTCGCCGGTCTCGGCGTCGAGCCCGTCGAGGACGACGCCGAGCGGGTTGCCCCGCTGGGGTTCGGTCGTGAACACGTCGACCTGCTTGAAGGGGCGCGACGGGGCGGTCGGGGTGACGTCGAGCATCTTGGCCTCGATTCGGGGGTCGGCAACGAGCAAGTGTCAGATGCTCGCACCACCATGGGGGCATGACACGGAATTTCGACACGACCTCGCCGAGGTCCGACCAGGGCTCGGAGATCGCCCTGTCGAAGATCGAGAAATTGTGGCGAACCGCCTCCGACGGGGCTGCCACCGACGCCGAACGAGAGGCGGCCCGCAATCGGGCGCTCCATCTGATGGCGAAGTACCACATCGACGACGCTCAGCTCGCCGCCGGCAGGGCCGACGCCGACGAGATCGTCGAGGCGGAGATCACCGACACCCTCACCGGCGGTTATCGAGCGCCGTTCGAACACCTCTTCGGGGTGGTGTGCGAGTCGTTCACCTGTCGGGCGATCTTCTGGACGTTGGGCAACACCTCGAAGGGGCTGGCGCTCGGCCATGCCGGCGACACCGAACGGGTGAAGGCCCTGTGGGCGTGGCTCTACGCCGATTGCGCGGCGGGCATGGCCGGCATCCGCGGGCGGAACGCCGGCGACACCCGGCGGCGACGCCGCAACTTCGCGTTCGGCTACGTCGAGACCGTGGCCCGGCGACTGCGGGCGGCGATGGACGACGTGCTCGCCGACGCAGAGGCGGAGGCGGCCGCAAGCGGCGGCGACGCCGGTGGCACCTCGACGGCGTTGGTGCTGGCGAGTCGAGAGGAGAAGGTCGCCCAGGCCCTCGCCGACCGGAACCTCAAGACGATGCGACGCTCGGTGAAGCAGCCGACGATGGCCGGCTACGACGACGGCGTGCGGGCGGGCCGCACCGCCGACCTCGACCCTCGCCGACGCCGCCTCGGCGACCTTCCCGCCCTCGGGTGAAGGTTCGGGCTGCCGGGGTCGGCCCGGGTTCGTCGGCGTCGGGTCAGCGGTAGGTCGCCACCAGCTGGTCCCCGATGTGGGCCAGCGCGGCGACCACGCCGGGTGGACCGTGGATCTCGACCGAGGAGACGAACCCGGCGATCTTGATGGCGAGGATCTCCTCGCTCTCTCCGTCGATCTCGAGCGAGTGCCACCCGTCGTCGTCGAGCGGACCGAGCCGCACCTGATCGCCGAAGGTGAACCGGAGTCCTCGCGCGAGGTCGGGGCGAGTGCGTCCCGTGGCCCGGACCGGATGGCGGAGCTCGCCGACCCGCACGATGATGTCGCGCCAGGCGGCAGCCAGGTCGAAGTCGTCGGGTCGGTTCGCCGGCGCGTCGAGGGTGTTGGTCGAGGTCACGCGATCGATCCGGAACGTGCGCTGCCCGGCGTCGGTCATGGCGATCAGGTACCACGCCCCGGCCTTGGCGACGACGCCGAGCGGGTCGACGACCCGACTCGACGCGCGACCGGCCGCGTTGCGGTAGCCGAGCTCGAGCTGTCGGCCCGCCACGAGGGCGTCCTGGATCGGCTCGAGGAACGGCAGCTCGGCCGCCGTTCGCGTGCGGCCCCACGCAGCCTCGTCGACCAGGGCGACGTCGGTGGCTCGACCAGCGTCGTCGCGAAAGGGTTCCGGTACCGCCTGCATCAGCTTGGCGATGGCCGACTGCAGGGCCGGCGATGACGGTCCCCGTGTGGTCGAGATCGATCCGACGGTGAGGAACAGAGCTCGGGCCTCCGCGCTGGTCAACCCGGTCAGGTCGGTCCTGGCGCCGCCGAGGAGGCGCCAGCCGCCGCCCCGGCCGGCCTGGGAGTAGATCGGCACGCCCGACATCGCCAGGGCCTCGAGGTCCCGGCGGGCGGTGCGGGTCGACACCTCGAGCTCGGTGGCGACCTCGGCCGCCGTCACCTGTCCCCTCGCTTGGAGCAGGAGAAGGATCGACACCAGGCGGTCAGCGCGCATGTGAGGACGCTATTTCAGAAAGTGGCCACATCCTGTCCAGTTTCGGGGCGCACGATGCCCACATGACTTCCACCAACGCTTCCACGACCACCTCCACTGCCACCTCTGCTGCCGTTGCCGCTGCCGCTGGCGCTCCTGCCAGTCCGGCCGGCGGCGACCCCCGACCGGGGTTC
>JBPEXC010000372.1:0-2305 GCA_052032035.1 Acidimicrobiales bacterium
GTCCGACGCCTCGATGCTCGGCATCGAGGTCGACCAGCAACGCCGCATGATGGAGGAGAGCTTCGACGTCATCATGCGCCTCTTCCGGGGCGAGACGGTCGACGTCGAGACCGACTGGTTCACGGTGCGGGAGGGGCGACTCCAGCTCAACCGCTACTCCGACTTCGACGTGGCGGTCGCCGCGTCGATCTCCCCGTCGGGGCCGCGACTCGCCGGACGGTACGGCACCGGCCTGCTGTCGGTCGCCGCCACCAACCCGGCCGGGTTCGCCAACCTCGCCGGACACTGGAAGGTGATCGAGGAGCAGGCCGCCGAGGCCGGCCGCACCGTCGACCGGTCCGGGTGGCGGATGATGGGGCCGATGCACCTCGCCGACACCGAGGCCCAGGCGCTCGAGGACTGCCGCTACGGCCTGACCCGGGTGATGGACTACCTGGCCCACGTCGTGCCGACCAACTCGCCGGCCGCCGACACCTACGAGGGGCGGGTGAAGGAGATGAACGAGACCGGGGCGGGCGTGATCGGCACGCCCGACATGGCCATCGCCCAGATCCAACGCCTCATCGACCAGTCGGGCGGGTTCGGCGCCTACCTCGTCTTCGGTGGCGACCTGGCCGACTTCGCCCAGACCAAGCGGTCCTACGAGCTGTTCGCCCAGTACGTGATGCCGCACTTCCAGGACCAGCTCGCCGCCCCCCAGGCGTCGGCCGACTGGATCGTGGGGACCGAGGGCAAGTTCGTCGGTCAGACGGTGAAGGCGATCGACAAGGCCCGCCAGGAGTACGCCGGGGAGCGGGGCGAGGAAGCCCCGCCGCTGTTGAGCGAGCTGTGATGGCGGACGAGACGAGGTTCCGGGATCGGACCGCGGTCGTCACCGGTGCCGCGTCGGGCATCGGGCGGGCGATCGCCACCCGTTTCGTCGCCGAGGGCGGCCGCGTCGTCGCCGGCGACGTCGACGAGGTCGGCCTCCGGGCGCTCGCCGCCGAGCTCGGCGATCGGGTGGCGGTGCGCCGGGCCGACGTGACCAGCGAGGACGACGCGGCCGGCCTGGTCGCCACGGCCGTCGACCGCTTCGGCGCCCTCGACACCGCCTTCAACGTCGCCGGGGCATCGCGCGCCTCGCTCATCGTCGACATGACCGAGGACGACTGGGACTTCACCGTCGACCTCTGCCTCAAGGGCGTGTTCCTCGGCCTCAAGCACCAGGCCCGGGAGATGATCCGAGCCGGGGCCGGCGGGTCGATCGTGAACATCGCGTCGCTCAACTCCCGCGTCCCGATGTTCTTCAACAGCGCCTACTCGGCGGCCAAGGCCGGGGTGGCCAGCCTCGGGCAGAGCGCCGCGCTCGAGCTGGGCGAGCACGGGATCACGGTGGCCACCGTGTCGCCGGGGCTCACCCGCACCCCGCTCGCCAAGGGGCTCACCGACGTCGCCGCCGTGCACGCCGAGTTCATGGACGCGATCCCGCTCAAGCGGCCGGCGCAGCCCGAGGACATCGCCGGTGCGGCGTTGTTCCTCGCCAGCGCCGACGGCAGCTACATCACCGGCGTCAACCTGTTCGTCGACGGCGGCTGGGAACAGACCGCCTATCCCGACCTGCGTCCCCACATCGAGGCCATCATGGCCGCCGGGCAATCGGCGGACGAACAGCCCTGACGAACGAGCAGTGTTGGTGAGCAAGCAGTGTTGACGAACGAGCAGTGTTGATGGAAACGCAGTGCAACAGGAGGCAAGCGTGCAGGTCGTGATCGGATCGGGGTCGGCGGAACTGGTCGAGGCCGACGTGTTCACCGCGCTGTCGGTGTCGGTGGGGTCGCTCGACGACCAGACCGTCGCCGACACGGTGCGGCGCGAGGGGCTCGGCGTCGCCGAGTTGCCGGGCCACGTCTGGCTCGAGCCCGACGCCCTGCGTCGCCTCGCCGGCGCCGCCGCGACCGCCGAGTGGATGACCAGCTTCGACGGGATGGTGGCCTACGCCGTGGCGAAGGGCTGGGCCGACGACGACGGGCGGATCCGCGCCCACGTCGTCGAGCACGCCGACTGATCAGAGTCGGTAGACGCGGCTGGCGGTGCCGCGGAACAGCGCGTCCTGCTCGGCGTCGGAACAGCCCGCGGCCAGCTTCTTGGCGGCGTTCCAGAACGTCCGGTAGCGCAGCGAGAACCGGTCGACCGGGAAGTTCGACTCGAACATGCAGCGCTCGGGTCCGAACGCCTCGATGGCGTGGTGGTACCAACGAGCCTGTGTGGCCACCACCTCGTCCGAGGTCGGTGGCCGCTCGGCGTCGTGCCAGCCGAAGCCGTTGTC
>JBPEXC010000373.1:0-9891 GCA_052032035.1 Acidimicrobiales bacterium
GGCGACGCTCGGCGGGTTCCGCCTCCTCAACTTCGCGTCGATCAAGACGTTCTCGCCGCCGGCCGAGGCGGCGATCGGGCGCACCCTCACCGGCGTCGGCCGCCGGGGCAAGCTCCTGAAACTCCGCTTCGACGACCCCGCCGAGGGTGAGCCGCTCACCCACGTCGTCCACCTGATGCAGGGCGGCCGCCTCCGTCCCGACCCGAAGCAGGCGAAGAAGCCGCGGGGCGGGATCGCCCGCTGGACCTTCGAGGTCGATCGCGGCGACGGCACCACGGCCACCGAGGCCTGGCTGCTCACCGAGGCCGGCACCGAGCGCAAGGCCGGGGTGTGGTCGGTGGCCGGCGATCCCGACGCCCAGCCACCCCTCGACGACCTCGGGCCGGAGGCCTACGGCATCACGCTCGAGGTCCTGGCGGAACGCCTCGCCGAAGGCCGTCGGCTCCACGGGCTCCTGCGGACCCAGGGCGTGCTCGCCGGGCTGGGTCGGATGCTCACCAACGAGATCCTCCACGAGGCCGGGCTGTCGCCCTTCGCCACCGCCAACAAGCTCGACGACGTCGAGATCGCTCGACTGCACGAGGCGATGCGGTCCACGATGGAGCGCGCCCTCGACCACGAGCGCACCATCGACGACATCGGGAAGAGCGCGGATCGGCCGTCGCGCACCCACAACCGGGCCGGCGAGCCGTGTCCCGGTCGGGACGGGGTGAGCCCGTGTGGCGACGAGATCCGGACGGTGACCTACCGCAGCTACACGGTCTACTACTGCCCGACGTGCCAGACCGGCGGCAAGGTCCTCGCCGACAACACGACGTCCAAGTTCCTGAAGTAGCGCACCCTTCCGGGATTGGGTCGACCACACGGCGCCACACGACGCGACAGCGACCCAATGCCGAGCCGCCGCCACACCCCCAGGGATTGGGTCGACCACACGACGCCACACGACACGACAGCGACCCAATGCCGAGCCGCCGGGTGGGGCGGTGGCATTGGGTCGCTGTGAGGTCGCTGGGGCCGTGTGAGTCACCCAATCCCTCGAAGCCGTGGCCGGGAGGGTGCTGGGCGGGTGTGGCCCGGCGGGATCAGATGAGGCCGAGTTCCTTGACGGTGTCGCGCTCGGCGACGAGCTCGTCCCAGCTGGCCTGGATGCGGGTCTGGCTGAACTCGTTGATCTCGAGGCCCTGGACGATCGAGAAGTCGCCACCGGCGCAGGTGGCCGGGAACGAGGTGACGATGCCCTCGGGGGCACCGTAGGACCCATCCGAGATGACCGACATGGAGACCCAGTCACCCTCGGGGGTGCCGAGCGCCCAGTCGTGCATGTGGTCGATCGCGGCGTTGGCCGCCGACGCCGCCGAGCTGGCGCCCCGGGCCTCGATGATCGCCGCACCGCGCTTGGCCACGGTCGGGATGTAGGTGTCGGCGAGCCAGGCCTCGTCGTCGACGAGAGCGGCCGCGTTCTGACCGTTGACCTCGCAGTGGAACAGGTCCGGGTACTGCGTGGTCGAGTGGTTGCCCCAGATCGTCATCTTCTTGATGTCGTTGATCGAGGTGCCGGTCTTGGCCGCCAGCTGGCTCAGCGCACGGTTGTGGTCGAGACGGGTCATGGCGTGGATCTGGCGGGGGTCGACGTCGGGGGCGTTCGACAGGGCGATCAGGGCGTTGGTGTTGGCCGGGTTGCCGACCACCAGCACCTTGATGTCCTTCGAGGCGGCGTCGTTGATCGCCTTGCCCTGGGGGCCGAAGATGCCGCCGTTGGCCTCGAGCAGGTCGGCGCGCTCCATGCCGGCCTTGCGGGGCATGGCACCCACGAGGAGGGCGTAGTCGGCGTCGCCGAACGCCACGTTGGCGTCGTCGGTCTGCACCATGCCGGCGAGCAGCGGGAAGGCGCAGTCGTCGAGCTCCATGGCCACACCCTCGAGGGCGCCGAGGGCCGGGGTGATCTCGAGCATCTGCAGGATGACGGGCTGGTCCGGCCCGAGCATCTCGCCAGAGGCGATGCGGAAGAGCATGGAGTAACCGATCTGACCGGCGGCGCCGGTGACGGTTACGCGAACGGGGGCTTTGCTCACAGCCTGACTCCTTGATGGTGGGTCTCGTGGCCGCGTCGCACGAGTGAACAACGGGGGCGCGACCGCGGAGCATCGTACCCGAGCGCCGGGATCGGGAGAATTTGTGCGGTCGACGAGCGCGCGGCCCGCTCCGCGGGCCACCATTGGGGCGTCCGGTCGCGGCGGCCGACAAGGAGGAACATCGGTTGGAGCAGGCATCGCCCGACTGCGACACGGCGGTCGTCGACGATCGGCGCGCCCCGACCGACGAGGCCGTGCTCGGTTCGATCGGCCGGGCGGCCCTCCGCCTGATCGACCGCTACGGCCTCGGCGACCTCGACCCCGCCCTGGTGGCGGCCGAGCTCGACGGCGCCGAACTGTCGGCGGCGGCAGCGGCCGTCCCGATCGAGACCCTGATCGACCTCGCGGTCGACGCCGTCTACGCCGAGGTCGAGCTCGAGCCGTCGGCCGTCCGTTGGGCCGACCGCATCAGCTTCTACGCCCGATCGTTCCGGGGTGCCCTGCTCCGGCATCCGGGCATGGCCTACTCGGTGGCGACCCGCCCGGTGGTCTCGATGGCGTCGATCCGCCTGGCCGAGCACGCCCTGACCGAGCTCACCGCGGTCGGCTTCACCCCGACCCACGCCAACCGGGTGCTGTTGGTGATCGTCAGCTTCGTCACCGGCCACGCCCTCACCGAGATCGGGGCGTCCGACGCCCGCTACGGCGGCCACGACCCGGCCGACGTCGCCGACTTCCGGCGGTCGCTGTCGTCGGACGAGGTGCCCCTCGCCGCCCGCTCGGTCGGCGACGTCGATCGGGAGGCGGAGTTCGAACTCGGCCTCGGGCTCCTGGTCGGCGGGCTCGAGCGGCAGCTGCTCCACGCCGCGCCCTGAGGAACTCAGGCCGCCTTGGAGGAGGTGTTGCCGACCCAGGCGGCGTGGAGGGCGCTGTAGGGCCCGCCGGCATCGACCAGCTCGTCGTGGCTGCCCTGCTCGACCAGTCGCCCCTGGTCGAACACCAGCACGAGGTCGGCGGCCTCGGCCGTGGCGAGGCGGTGGGCGATCGAGACCAGGGTGCGACCCTCGGCGAGTCGACGGATCGCCGCGGTGAGGGCGGCGTCGGTCTCGGGGTCGACCGCCGAGGTCGCCTCGTCGAGGATCAACAGCCCGGGGTCGGCGAGGGCGGCCCGCACCAGGGCGACCAGCTGTCGTTCCCCGACCGAGAGGTTGCCGCCTCGCTCGCCGACCGGTGAGGCGAGGCCGCTCGGCAGTCGGTCGAGCCACCAGGTGAGGCCGAGGCGTTCGAACGCGTCGGCGATGTCGGCGTCGGTCGCGTCGGGACGTCCGAACCGGATGTTGTCGGCCACGGTGGTGTCGAACAGGAAGCCGTCCTGGGGCACCATCCGCACGGCCCGGTGGCGGGCCGCCGGGCCCAGCTCGGCGAGGGCGACGCCGCTGAACAGGATCCGCCCCTCGGTCGGGTCGGCGAGCCGGCACAGCAGTTTGGCGAACGTCGTCTTGCCCGAACCGGTCTCCCCCACGATCGCCACGGTGGCGCCGGCGGGGAGGGCGACGTCGACGTCGCGCAGCACGAGCGGGCCGGACCGGTAGGCGAAGTCGAGGCCCTCGGCCCGCACCTCGATGGCGCCCGGCGGCACGGTCGCTCCCTCCGCCGGCTCGACCATGTCGATCGGCTGATCGAGGAGGTCGAGGATCTTTCGCCACCCCGCCACGGCGGTCTGGGTCTGGTCGAGGGTCTCGCCGAGCTCGGCGATCGGCCCGATGAGGAGGGTGACCAGGAACAGGCAGGCGGTCAGCTGCCCGGCGTCGAGGCCCCACTCGTCGCGGAACCGCACACCGAGCACGAGGGTGAGCGACAGCGCGACGGCGCCGAACAGGTCGCCGACGATGAACACCGCAGCCATGTAGCGGTTGGCGACGAGCCGGGCCCGATAGCGGTTGCCGATCGCCGAGGCGAGCCGGCGACGGGCCGGTTCGTGGGCGCCGTAGGCCCGGATCACCGCAGCGCCGCTGACCGACTCGGAGAACCCGGCCAGCATCTCGCCGACCCGGGTGCGGAACTGGTCATAGGCGCGGAGCTGGCCCCGCTGCAGCCACCGCATCACCGGGATCACCGGGGCGAAGCTGCAGAAGACGACGATGGCGAGCTGCCAGGAGTACCAGACGAGTACGGCGAAGGTGCCGATGATGACGGTCGGCTGGATCGCCCAGGAGTAGAGGCCCCAGTTGACGAAGCGGGCGAGGGCCTCGGCGTCGCTCGTCACCCGGGCGACCAGCACGCCGCGACGCGATTCGGTGTGCTCGGCGATCGACATCGAGTGGATGCGGGTGAACGCTTCGGACCGCAGGTCGGCGATCGTCTCCTCGGCGCGCACGACGAGGCGACGCTGGGTGGCCCACGACACCGCGGCGCTGAACAGGATGACGACGGTGGCGACGCCGACGGTCGGGAGGACCCGCCCCACGTCGACGCTGGCGGCGCCGTCGTCGATCTCGACATTCGAGATCGCCCGCTCGAGCAGGAGCGGCACGACGAGGCGGCCGATCGCCACCGACAGGCCCATCAGGAGGGTGACGACGAGGCCCTGACGCAGCCGTGGACTGCGGCGGAGGCCACGCCGCAGGATCGACAGGGCGCCTTCGACCTCGAGGTCGTCGTCGATCACGGCGCTCATGCCGCCCGCTCCTCGTAGGCCCGGACCAGCGCCGAGTAGCCCGGCAGGTCGAGGAGCTCGTCGTGGGACCCGACTCCGGCGGTGCGGCCCTGCTCGAGGAAGACCACCCGGTTGGCGAGGGCGATGGTCGACAGCCGCTGGGCGACCACGATCGTGGTCATCTCGAGCTCGCGGCGGAGTCCGTCGAGGATCTGCTGCTCGACCCGGGCGTCGACGGCGCTGGTGGCGTCGTCGAGGATGAGGAGGCGGGGTCGACGCAGGAGGGCCCGGGCGAGCGCCACCCGCTGCCGTTGGCCACCCGAGAGGGTGACCCCGCGCTCACCGACGACGGTGTCGATGCCGTCGGGGAGGTCGTCGAGGAAGCGCCCGACCTGGGCCAGGTCGACGGCCCAGTCGAGATCGGTCGCCGAGGCGCGACCCGACAGGTCGATGTTGGCCGCCAACGAGTCGGCGAACAGGAACGACTCCTGGAAGACGAGAGCGACGGCGTCGACCCGTTCGGCCTCGGGCAGGTCGTCGAGGTGGACGTCGCCGAGCGAGACCGCGCCGGCGGTCGGCGGCATCAGGCCGGCGACGAGGTGGCTGAGGGTCGACTTGCCGGCACCGGTCGAGCCGACCACGGCCACCACCTCGCCGGGCTCGGCGGTGAAGTCGACCCCGTCGAGCACCAGGCGATCGTCGCCCGGGTAGCCGTAGGCGAGGTCGGCGACCTGCACCGACAGCGGACCGGTCGGCAGTCGAGCAGCGGCGGGGGCACCCGCCGGCGGCGCCAGGGGCGCCGCGTGGTCGCCCGACGCGAACACGTCGACGAGCCGTTCGTGGGCGACGACCGAGGGCGGCAGGCTCTCGAGGAAGTAACCGAACACCCGCATCGGGAAGGCGAGCACCGAGAACAGGGCGGCGACCTGGACGAGTTCGCCGGGCCGCATGGCGCCGACGTCGACCCGCCAGAGCCCGAGGCCGACGACGGCGATCGTGCCGAGGTTGGGGAGCGAGTCCATCACCGGCTCGAAGGCGGCGCGGATGAAGCCGACCTGCACCCGGCTGCGCCGCAAGTCGTCGACGGCGGCGCCGAAGCGCTCGGTCTCGGCCTCGGCCCGGCCGAGGGTCTTGACGACCAGGGCGCCGTCGAACGACTCGCTGGCGATCGCCGAGACGCGACCGACGTTGGCCTGGATGGCGGCCGCCGGGCCCTCGACCGCGCGGGAGTAGACCCGGTTGAGGAGGGCGAGGGCGGGGAACACGGCGAAGGCGACCAGGGCGATGATCGGATCGACGAGGACGAGGCTGATCGCGGCGAAGACGACGAGGAACACCACGCCGACCGAGAACGGGAGGGGGTGGAGGGCTTCGGTCGACACCTCGGTGTCGTTGTCGGCGTGGGCCAACAGCTCGCCGGCCGATCGCTCCTGGTGCCAGGCGGTCGGGGCCGCCAGGTAATGGTCGGCCAGCTCATGGCGGATCGACCGCTGCACCCGCTCGGCCGCCATCCCGGCGAAGTAGCGACGCATCACGACGCCGCTGACCCGCAGCAGGGTGACGGCGGCGAGGGCGCCGACCGCCGCCGCCATCGGCACGTCTTCGCCCTCGAAGGCGGGCAACACGACGTCGTCGGCGAACCGGCCGAGCACGACGGTGGTGAGGACGGTGGCGCCGGCGAACAGGACGGCACCGATCATCGACACGGTGAAGGGACCGGGGTGGCGTCGCAGGTGGCTGCCGACCACCCCCAGGCCGCGCCGCAGCACCGAGGTGGCGGCGCCCGTCTCGGGCGCGTCGCGGGGGTCGGGGCCGTTCACCGCGCCACGCTACCTCTCCCCCTCCGACAGCGATCGTGAATTCGGACAACCCACCTCCGGCTCGGCGCCACGACGCCGCGCCGGGGGCGCGACGACCCGAACGTGACCCTGTGGTCGGCGGCCACCGAGCGGGGGTGTTGGTGGCCCGTCCAACAGCTCCCGGTGAGATCCGACCACCCCCCGTGGAATGGGCTGGGGAATGCTCCCCGCGCCGATCGAGACGGGGGTCACCTCGTCGTACGATCCCGCCTCATGCGTACCTGCCTCCGTCACGTCCTCGCGGCGTTGATGCTCGCACTCGCCAGCCTGGCCGTCGCCCCCGCGGTGTCGGCACAGGACGAGTCGACATCGGCCCCGTCCGCCTCGCTCACCGACAGCAACTCGATCGGTGCGATGGTCACGCGTCTCTACTACGCGTTCTTCGACCGGGCCCCGGACACGAGCGGCTACGCGTTCTGGACCAACGAGGTGACCAACGGTCGGCCGATCGCCGACGCCGCCGAGGAGTTCGCGGTGTCCAACGAGTTCGTCACCACCTACGGCCCCCTGACCAACGCCGAGTTCATCGACCAGATCTACGAGAACGTGCTCGGCCGCGACGGCGACGCCGGCGGCGTGACGTTCTGGCTCGGCGAGCTCGACAACGGCAACCGCACCCGCGGCGAGGTCGTGCTCGGCATGAGCGACTCCTCGGAGTTCCGTGATCGCATCGAAGCGATCTTCCCCGACGCCCCGGTGATGCGCCTCTACTGCGCCTACTACCTGCGCATGCCCGACGACGGCGGTCGCGCCTTCTGGCGCCAGCAGTACTCCTGGGGCCTCCCGATCTCCGAGATCAGCGACGAGTTCGCAGCGGCCCAGGAGTTCACCGACCGCTACGGCAGCGTCACCAACCGCGACTTCGTCACCGACATCTACGTCAACGTGCTCAACCGGGCGCCCGAGACCGGCGGCCTGAGCTTCTGGACGACCGCGCTCGACAACGGTGCGTTCACCCGCGGCCAGGTGATGGTCGAGTTCTCCGAGTCGAACGAGTACAAGAACCGCTTCCCGATGAGCGGCACCGAGTGCCCGGAGCAGACCTACGAACTGCCCGACGGCTCGCCGGTCGCCAACGACGATGCGGCCAGCGCCGAGGTCAACGAGACGATCATCATCGACTGGGACGCCAACGACACCCTGATCGACAGCGCCACCCTCGAGTCGATCGACGACTCCTCGACCGACGGCACCGTCGTCGACAACGGCAACGGTTCGTTCACCTACACCGCGCCGGCCACCGACGGCACCGACACCTTCACCTACACCGTCTGCGACGACGACTCGACGCCCACGTGCGACACGGCCACCGTCACCGTCATCGTCAACCCCGTCGGCGACGGCACCGACCCCGACGCCGTCGACGACGCCGCGATGACCACGACCGCCACGGCCGTCGTCATCGACTGGGACGACAACGACAGCCTGGTCGACGGCGCCACCCTCGACTCCTTCGACGCCGCCTCCACCAACGGCGGCACCGTCGTCGACAACGGCGACGGCACGTTCACCTACACCTCGGCCGCCGAGTTCGTCGGCACCGACACCTTCACCTACACCGTCTGCGACGACGATCCCGTCTGCGACATCGCCACGATCACCGTGTCGGTGTCGTCGCCCGGCGCCGGCTCGATGGCCTGCACCCTCTACTTCGATCCGCCGAAGTTCCGCGGCGAGGTCGGCAGCGAGACCTTCGACGAGACCTTCATCTTCTACCCGGAGTACGACAACTGCTACGACGAGTACGTCGCCTACGCAGAGGGTCAGGGCACCGTGGTGATCGAGTTCTCGGGCACCACGATCGGCGGGATGTCGGTCGCTCCCGCGGTCAACGACCCGATCGGGCTGCTCCACGAGGTGGAGGTCGACAACACCGACCACCTGCCGGCCGGCTACACCTCGAACATCGTGGTCGAGTCGACCGTCGTCTACTACCTCGAGGTCGACAACGGCGGGCCGGTGCCCGACCGCACGCCGCTGGTGACGATGCACCACGTCGCCAACTACCGGATCTCCGACGGCTCCGGTGACGTGCCGGACCAGCAGTGGATCGGCATCAACGGCGTGGAGGACATCACCTACCACGTCGACCCGACCGCCTGAGTCCGGGCCTCCATCCCGAGGCGGGTGCACCGCCGTGACCGATCCCGGGTCGCCCTCGACGGGCGGCCCGGGATCGTCGCGTGCGGCGAGCGGTCGGCCCGACTCCGCCCGGTCTAGCGGAGGAGGCGCCGTCGAGTGAGGGCGTGGCCGAGGGTGAGCGCCGAGCCCGCGAGGACGAGGGCGAAACCGATCAGACCGAGCGACCGGGTGAACCGACCGCCGGTCTGGGCGAGACGGTCGGCCACCAGCCAGAGGTCGAGGTCGTCGAGGGTCTCGCCGGTGCCGATGGTGAAGGTCAGCGACGGGCCGGCCTGATGGTCCGGGGCCGAGGCGTGGACCGTGTAGGTGCCCGGCGGCAGCCCGACGAAGGCGTAGGACCCGTCGGTGGCGGTGGTCGTGGTGGCGACGGCGGTGCCGTCGGCGTCGACGAGGCGGACCGTCGCCCCGGGCACCCCGGCCTCGCCGAGGTCGCGCGCGGCGTCGATGTCGTCGTCGTGCCACACCACGCCGCCCACGGCACCGCCGGTGGTGAAGGCGAAGGCCACGTCGACGACGCCGGCGCCGAAGGGCGTGGTCGGATCGACCCCGAGCACGACGGTCACCGGAAGCGACACGACGGGCACACCGGGGGCAGCGCCGTCGAGGCCGCCGTCGATGCCGGCGGTGCCGACCGAGGACACGAAACCCTCGAGCGCCCCGCCGGGTGAGAAGTTGGAGGCGACGACCCGCAAGAGGTAGTCGCCGGGCGTCAGGCGGTCGATGTCGATCACGCCGTCGGCGTCGGTCACGGCGGTGGCGACGACGGCGCCGGTGTCGGGGGCGACGAGTTCGACGACCACCCCGGCGATCGCCGGCTCGCCGGCCTGGCGGCTGCCGTCGCCGTCGGCGTCGTTCCACACCGCCGTGCGGAGGCGACCGGTGGCGAAGCCCAGATCGGCGTTCAGGTCGCTGTTGCCGTCGACCGCAGCGCCCGGGTCCCCGCCCTCGCCGGTCGGGGCCGCACCGGCGGCGAGCACCACCGTGCGGGTGGCGCCCGACGTGGGTTGGTGTGCCTCGAGCGGCGAGCCGGAGTCGAACGCCGCGCCGGCGACGGCGACGGTGTAGGTGCCGGGCAGGAGGCCGTCGAAGCGGTAGCGACCGTCGGCGTCGGTCGTCGTCTCGGCCACCACGGCGCCGGCGGGGTCGAGCAGCCGCACGG
>JBPEXC010000374.1:0-8286 GCA_052032035.1 Acidimicrobiales bacterium
CACCGAGGCCCTCAACACCGCCGTCGCCGGCCTCCTGCGACGGGCGCCGGGCCCGGTCGTCGTCACCGCCGCCGAACATCGGGCGGTGACCGACGCCGCGGCCGCGTGGACGGCGATCGCCGCAGCCGACGACCCCGATCGCGTCGTCACCGCCGGGATCGAATCCGACGGGCGGGTGACGCCCGATGCGGTGCTCGCCGCCGTCGACGCCCTCGTCGCCGATGGTCGCCGACCCGCGCTGGTCGCCTGCCAGCTCGCCAACCACGAGGTCGGCGCCGTTCACCCCGTCCAGGAGATCGCTGCCGCCCTGGCCGAGCGCGAGGTGCCCCTCGTGGTCGACGCCGCCCAGGCCGCCGGACGGGTGCCCATCGACGCCCGTGCGCTCGGCGCGACGATGCTCGCCGTGTCCGGCCACAAGCTCGGCGGGCCGGCCGGCACCGGCGCCCTCGTGGTGCGCCGCGGCGTGCGGGTCGAACCGCTGCTCGCCGGCACCGCCCAGGAGCGAGCGCGACGGGCCGGGGTCGAGAACCTCGTCGGGATCGCCGGGCTCGGCGCCGCCTGCGAGGCGGTGGCCGCCGGCCTCGCCGACGAGGCGGACCGGGCCCGACACCACGCGGGCGCGATCCGCGCCCTGCTCGCCGACCTCGACGACGTCGAGCTCTACGGGCCGACCGGGGACGACCACCGGCTTCCCCACCTCGTGTGCGCCGGCTTCGCCGACCTCGAGCCCCAGGCGGTGCTGCTCGGACTCGACCGTGCCGGCATCGCCGCCCACTCCGGTTCGGCGTGCGCCGCAGAGGAGATCGAGCCGTCGCCGATCCTCGCCGCGATGGGCGTCGACGCCGCCCGCTCGCTCCGCTTCGGGGTCGGCTGGTCGACCACGGATCGTGACATCGACGCGCTCCGGGAGGTTCTACCCAGCGTCGTGGACGGGCTGCGGGCCCTCCGACCCAAGTAGGGTCGGGCCCCATGTGGGGCACCAACCGACCGATCCGTCGCGCGCTCGAAGGCCTGGCCGCGACCGCCGTCCTGTTGCCGACCCTGGCGGCCCCGGCAGGGGCGGTCACCCCCGACGACGTCGACCCCGACGACTTCGTCACCCTGCAGTACCAGGACTTCCTGGCGCGCAACCCCGATGCCGGCGGCCTCGCGTTCTGGTCGGAACGGCTGCGGGGCGGCACCGACCCGGCGGGCCTGATCGAGACGATGGCGACCAGCGACGAGTTCGTGTCGTCGGTGGCGCCGATGGTCCGCCTCTACCAAGCCCACCTCCAGCGCATGCCCGACTACAGCGGGCTGGTGTTCTGGGTCGGGCAGCTCGGCGGTGGGCGACCGCTGGCCGAGATCTCCGAGCACTTCAGCCGGTCGCCCGAGTTCCAGGCCAAGTACGGGTCGCTCACCGACCAGGAGTACGTCGAACTCGTCTACGACAACGTGCTCGACCGGGCGCCCGACGCCGGCGGACGTGCGTTCTGGGTCGACTGGCTCGGCGCCGGCGGCAGCCGCGGCGCCATGATGGCGCAGTTCTCCGAGTCGCCCGAGAACGTCGCCGCCACCGACGGCCGGGTGAAGGCGACGATGCTCTACCTGGGGCTGCTGCGGCGCATCCCGGACGCGTCGGGGCTCGACTGGTGGTCGGACCAGCTCCAGAACGGGATGCCGTGGCGCACGGCGATGCAGGGGTTCCTCTACTCCGACGAGTACCAGCGTCGCCTCGACGAACTGTTCGCCGACACCCATCCCCTCACCGGTGAGGCGACCGCCGCCGCCACCGCCGTGCCGGCGCTCGCGATCAAGATCGACAACGTGCCGCTGGCTCGCCCCCAGCTCGGTGTCCGCCACGCCGACATCGTCGTCGAGGAGATGGTCGAGGGCAGCTTCACCCGCCTGATCGCCGTCTTCCAGAGCGGCGAACCGGCCCAGGTCGGGCCGGTCCGGTCGATCCGCTCCACCGACTTCGACGTGCTGGCGATGCTCGACTGGCCCCTGCTCGGCGCGTCGGGCGCCAACGGCGGCGTGCTCACCCAGCTCGCCGAGGCCCGGGTCGTCAACGTCAACGCCCTCGAGGCGGGCAACGCCTACTACCGGGTGGCCGACCGCCGGGCACCCCACAACATGTTCGCCCACACCGCCCAGCTGCGAGCCTTCGCCGGCGGCCAGGGGGCCGTGCCCGGCACGGTGTTCCGCTATCGCGACAGCACCGACCCGATCCCGGGCGCGCCGAGCGGTGGGGTGTTCATCGACTTCGGCAACTCCGACGCCCGCTGGACCTGGGACGCGCCACGGGCCGGGTGGACCCGTCTGCAGAACGGCACCGCCCACGTCGACGCCGACGGGGGCGTGGTGGCGCCGCAGAACGTCGTCGTCCTCGAGGTGGCCTACGGCGTGAGCGCCATCGACACCGAGTCGCCCGAGGCCCACACCGTCGGTTCCGGCACGGCGCACGTGTTCACCGGCGGCAACGTCGTGTCGGGCACCTGGAGCCGTTCGTCGGCCACCGACCCCTTCACGCTGCGCGACGCGTCCGGCAACGTGATCGGCCTCACCGCCGGGCAGACCTGGGTGGAGCTCGCCCCGACCGGCACCGTCACCCTGCGCTGACACGCTCGGGTGCGGGCGGCCCCTTCAGAGGCCGGAGACCCGCACGCCGACGTAGCTGATCGCCGCGACCAGCACCCACGACAACAGGCCGAGGGCGAGCGGTCGGGCGCCGAGACGCCGGAGCTGGGTGACGCGCACCCCGAGGCCGAGACCGACCAGGGCCATCGTGAGCAGCGCCTTCTCGATCGTCTTGGCCACGTCGAGCGCCTCGTCGCCGAGCACGCCGCTGGTGCGCACGAGCACGGCGCCGATGAAGGCGACGACGAACCACGGCACGATCGCCGGGCGCTTCTCGCCGACCGGGGTGATCTCGTTGCGACGACGGTGGGCGGCGACTCCGGCCACCAGCGGGGCCAGCAGTGCGACCCGGGTGAGCTTCACGACGATGGCGGCGGCCGATGCCTCCTCGCCGGCGGTCGCCGACGCGGCGACGACCTGGGCGACATCGTGCACCGACGCCCCGACCCAGGCCCCGAACGAGTGGCCGACCAGGTCGAGGGGCCCGGCCGCCAGGGGCAGGGCGACCATCGCCAGGGTGCCGCAGAGCGTGACGAGGCCGACCGCGTAGGCGACCTCCTCCTCCTCGGCCTCGACCACGCCGTCGACGGCGGCGATCGCGGAGGCACCACAGATCGAGTAGCCGGTGGCGACGAGCAGGCTCAGATCCCGACCGAGGCCGAGCCGACGGCCCAACCACTGGGTGCCGAAGAAGGTGACCGCCACCGTGAGGGCCACGACGCCGACGCCGGCGACACCGATGTCGGCCACCTGCTGCAGCGAGAGGCGCAGCCCGAGCACGACGATGCCGACCCGCAGCAGCTGCTTGGCGGCGAACGTGATGCCCGGCGACGCGGTGGGTTGGATGGCGACGACCGGCGAGGCGTTGGCGACGATCACGCCGAGCACCACGCCCACGACGAGGGGCGACGTGCCGGCCGGTCCGAAGGCCGCCACCGCCGAGGCGATCAGCGAGAGCGCTCCCACGAGCCCGAGGCCGGGCAGGGCCGCCCGCCACGCCGACGGCGTCGGTCGGCTGCGATCGTCGCCGTCCTTCGCCGCCCCGGAGCGGGCCTCGGCGTCGGTCTCGGCGGCGGCGCCGTGGGAGGTCTCGGTCACCGACACCGTCAGTCGACGTTGATCGGACTGGCGGTGTGCTGGAGACGACCGTGGTCGATGTTCGGCAGGACGTGGCGGGCGAACAGGTCGCACTCGGCAGCGTGGGGGTAGCCCGAGAGGATGAAGGCGCCGATGCCGGCGTCGATCAGTTCGTTGATCTTGCCGAGCACCTGGTCGGGGTCGCCGACGATGGCGGCGCCGGCACCCGAACGGGCTCGCCCGACGCCGGTCCACAGGTGCCGCTCCACGTAGCCGTCGTCGTCCGACGCCTCCCGCAGCGCCACCTGGTTGGCGACGCCGGCCGATGCCGAATCGAGCGAACGGCGACGGATCTCCTCGCCGGTGTCGACGTCGAGCTTCGACAGCAACCGAGCGGCGGCGGCACGGGCCTCGTCCTCGGTCTCGCGCACGATCACGTGGCTGCGCCAGCCGTAGGCGAGGGAACGACCCTTGGCCGCGGCCCGGGCGTCCATGTCGGCCTTGACGTCGAGCACCTTGGCGGTCGTGTCGGGCCACATCAGGAACACGTCGGCGGCCGCAGCGGCGCACTCACGCGCGGCGGGCGAGAGGCCGCCGAAGTAGAACAGCGGGCTCGAGCCGCTGACGGTGCGGATCCGAGGCGGGTCGATCTCGAGGTCGACGAAGTCGCCCTTGTACTTGACCGCGTGACCGTCGAGCAGCTCACGCAGCACGTACATGATCTCGGTCGAACGCCGGTAGCGGGGCTCCGACTCGAGCGTCTCCCCCGGCACGTCGGACGAGATGATGTTGATGTCGAGGCGGCCGCCGAGCATCTGGTCGAGCGTGGCCAGCTGGCGGGCTGCCTGGGGCACGACGAGCTCGCCCATGCGCACGGCGAGCAACATGCGGATCTGCTCGGTCAGCCCCGCCATCCCGGCGGCGAAGACCGTGTTGTCGATGCCGAGCTGGTAGCCGGACGGCAGCAGCACGTTGTCGAAGCCGTAGCGGTCGGCGGTGGTGACGATGTTGCGGCAGTGCGGGAACGAGCTCTTGAGGTCGACGTCCTCGACGCCGAGGAACTCGTAGTCGTCGTCGCACAGGGCGCTGAACCAGGCCATTTCGACGGTCATCGGGAAACCTCCCCAGTCTGGGATCGGGTCGGCCGGGCGCTCACGCGTCGGCCCAGCCCGTGGCGGCGTAGGCCTCGGGCGAAACGAACTCGGTGATGTCGACGGGGCGACCCTCGTCGATGCTGCGATGGGCGGCGGCGCCGGTGGCGACGGCCCACATGCCGTCGGCCAGCGTCACCTCGATCTCCTGCTCGCCGCGGATGGCGGCGCAGAACCGGGTGTGCTCCACGAACGACGAGCCGTGGTGGAGGCCCTCGTGGAGGATCGAGGTGTCGTGCACCAGCTCGACCTCGACCTTGCCGATGTCGTGGGTGCCGCGCAGGCCGGTACGGACCGTGCCCTCGGGGATGAGCGACTCGACCTTGCCCTTGGCCCCGATCACGGAGAGCTCCTCCTGGTTGAAGGTCGCCTCGGCGAACATGCACAGGTCGAGCATCGCCCGAGCGCCCGACGCGAAGTCGACGACGACGAAGGCGTTGTCGAGGATGTCGGGGGTGCGGCCGTCGTAGGACTCGTCGAGGTGGTTGACGTCCTGGGCGCCCGAGGCGTAGACCCGGACCGGGGTCTCCTCGGTGATGAGGTGCATCAGGTCGAAGAAGTGACAGCACTTCTCGACGAGGGTGCCGCCGGTGTTCTCGCTGAAGCGGTTCCAGTCGCCGACCTTCTCGAGGAACGGGAAGCGGTGTTCGGTGATCGAGACCATGCGGGGGCGACCGATGTCGCCGGTGCGCACCTGCTCGATCATGCGGGCGACCGGGGGCATGTAGCGGTACTCGAGGGCGACCCACACGATCTTGGGCGAGCCGTCGCTCATCGTCGGAGCGGGGCCGAACGTCGTCATCAGGTCGAGGGCGTCGTCGACGGTGGTGCAGAGCGGCTTCTCGATCATCACGTGGACGTCGTGGGGGGCGATGTCGGTGACGATGTCGTGATGGGTGAAGTTGGGACTCACCACGACGACGGCGTCGCACAGCCCGGCGTCGAGCAGCTCGGTGTGGGTGGTGAACGCGGCCACGGCCTCCCCGTCGAGGCGGGGAGCGGCAGCGTCGAGGCCGGCCTGGATCGAGGGGGCGTGGGGGTCGCTGATCGCGACCACCTCGGCGCCGTCGATGGCGTTGATGTTGAGGATGTGCTCGACGCCCATCATGCCGGTGCCGATGATCCCGTACTTGATCATCCCCCCATCGAACCACCGATCCGATTGTCCGGCTATTGGCAATTCACCTCCACCCCTAGAGGTATTGCCTATGACTGCCCGGCTGCCCAGCCCCGCACCGCCCGCCCAGACACCCGCCGCCTTCCCGGGATTGGGTCAGTCTCCGGGCGCCAAGCGCCCGACCATCGACCCAACCCCGCACACGCCACCACGCTTCGAACGATGGGTCACTCAGCGGGCGCCCAGCGCCCGGCCATCGACCCAACCCCGCACACGCCACCACGCTTCGAACGATGGGTCACTCAGCGGGCGCCCAGCGCCCGGCCATCGACCCAATCCCGACGACGCCACCACGCTTCGAACGATGGGTCACTCAGCGGGCGCCCAGCGCCCGGTCATCGACCCAATCTCGACGAGGCGACCCGCTGAACGACCGGAAGCGGTCGATGGTGCGCCGGCCGACGGCCTTCAGCCGGTCGGCGCTGCCGTGTCTGCCCGCCGCCGCACCCCGACGACGGCGACGCCGAGGCCCAGTCCGACCATCGAAATCGCCCAGTACTGCACCGCCGTTGGCCACGCGTCGATCGGATCCTCGCACGACGGTGGCTCCGAGTCGCCGGCGCCGAGGATCAGCGGGCCCTCACACATCGGTTCACCCTCGCTCATCACGAGCCCGACCGCGAAGAGGGCCAGGCAGAAGAAGCTCCAAGCTCCAAGGATGATGACCAGCCGCCGCACATGGCGAGCCTAGTCGTGCGACGTTCGCGGGCCGGGGCCGCCAGACTGAGTCGGTGACCTCTGCGAGCGCCCCATCCGGCGAGCCGATCGTGATCGTCGGGAGCCGACTCCAGGCATTGATCCTCGCCTCGATCGCCGTCGCGTTGCCGGTCGGTGTTCGGGAATGGTGGACGGCGCCGGTGGCCGTCGCCCTGGCGGCGTGGGCGCTGGCGATCGTCGTCCGGCGGGTCGATCTCGGGCCCGACTCGGTTCGCCATCGTCGGCTGGTGCTCGGCACGGCACAGTCGACGCGGACCGACGCCGCTGCGCAGTGCGGTCACCGCTACCTCGAGCTGCGCATCCCCGGCGCCCGGCCCGGTCGGATCGAGGTGCCGGTGGAGATCCGACCGCAGGTGCGAGCCTGGGCCGAGGTCACCTCGCCGGAGCTTCATCCCGGCGCAGCGTGACCACCTGATCGGCCATGCGCAGGGCGACGGTCCGGTTCGAGGTGGCGAGGACGGTCGCCCCGGCGGCCCGGAGATCAGCCCACAACGCGGCCTCGGTCGCCACGTCGAGCGCGCTCGACACGTCGTCGAGCACGACCAGGTCGGCCCCGGCGTGGAGGGCCCGGGCCACGGCGAGACGCTGACGCTGACCGCCCGACAGCTTCACACCGCGCGGGCCGATCATCGTGTCGATGCCGGCGCCGAGGTCCTCGAGGTCGGGGCCGAGCTGGGCGGTGGCGACGGCGACGGCGAGTCCGCCTCGGTCACGGCCCGGTGCGTCGGCCGGGCGGCCGAGCGCGATGTTGCCGAGCACGGTGTCGGTGAGGAACGCCGGATGTTGGGCCACGAAGGCGGAGCGGGGCGGCACGAACCAGGCCGCTCGATCCTCGACGAGGCGCCCGTTCCACCACACCTCGCCGTCGACCTCGAGGTCGGTGCGGTCGAGCTGTCCGAGCGTCGCCCGCAGCAGGAGGCTCTTGCCGGCCCCGACCTCGCCGGCGATCACGGTCATCGTCCCGGCCTCGAGGCGGAGATCGGTCGGCGGCACCAACACCGTGCCGGCGGTCTGCGGCGTCCGGACGGCGAGGCCGCGGACCTCGAGCACGGCCAGCCGCCCTTGGCCATCCCCATCGTCCGATCCGACGGGCCCCTGCGCCGGCTCCCGGGAGGAGCCGCTCGGGTCGGGGCGTGGATCGCGACGGAGGATGGGCAGCGACCGAGGCGCCACCAGCTGCTCGGGCGATCCGGCGAGACGGCTCATGTTGGCGATCGACACGGTCGCCTGCGATCGGCGGGCCAGCAGCGAGCCGGCCGAGCGCGGCAGGATCGACAGGTAGCTGAAGTAGGCGGCGAAGAGTGCGAGTTCGGCGGCGTCGAGATCGCCGGCGACCAGGGCGTCGAGACCGAGGAGCAGGACCACGGCCAGGGCGACCGGCCCGAGACCCTGCGCGAACCCCTGGATCACGGTCTCCAACACACGCGACCGGACCGCGTGGCGGCGCCGCTCAATGGCGAGCCGCTCGACCGCCCGGGTCGCATCGGCGGTGGCGCCGTTGACCGACACGGTCGCCGCCGACCCGAGGAGATCGCCGAGCAGTTC
>JBPEXC010000375.1:0-1921 GCA_052032035.1 Acidimicrobiales bacterium
AAGCGACGACGTCTTCGACCCCGCGGATCCGGAAGCGCCGAGCTTTCCCGAGCGGCCGACGTTCGTCGTCGGCTACCGGGCCTGGGAGCAGCTGCTGGGTCATCACGACCAGCTGACGGACGTGCATCTGGCAGGGCTCTGGCTGTGCAGCTACGCGTTCGGCCTCGACCTGGCCACACCCGAAGGAGCCGGCGAGCTGGCATTGCATCATCGCCACCTCAGCCGGCTGAATCCGGACCTGCACCCCGTTGTGCTCAACGTCTTGTCCGACATGGTGCAACCGTCCCGGTCCAGACGCCCGACCGATCTGACCCACGTGGCTGCCCGCCTCGAACACCACCGGGACCTCCCGACCGACCTCGATCTCGGCCCGGCGTACGAGCCCGACGTCGACTGGCGCCGTCAGGTCCTGACCATCCTGCGGGAACGCGTCTTCGACACCACTCGCCGCAACCGTCAGCTCTACTTTCGTCCCACGGCGTCGAGCGTGTCGCTGACGGAGGCCTCGGTGCCGCTGATGCTCAACGTCGACCGGATCAGACCCGACGATCTGCTCACCTGGACCGATCCGAGCAACCGCCGGCTGCGCAAGGGTACGACGGTCGACCTCGCCCAGTGGTGCCGGTTCGAGGAGACGCCGTATCTGGCGCCGACGCTGAACAAGCTGATCTCGGCCGAACGCAAAGTGCGGCTGGAGACCGGTCACAGCCGCCTCCGCCTGATCATCGCATTCCTGCACTGGCTCGACCCGGAGACGGCGGAGACGATCTCGTCGCCGCTGCTGTTGATGCCGGCCGCACTGACCCGCAAGAAAGGGGTGACGGTTCGGTACCGGCTCGCCACCGAAACCGACGAGGCCACCGTCAACCCGATCCTGCGCCACGTGTTCAAGAGCCGGTTCGACATCACGCTGCCGGCCACCGTCGGCGCCGCTCCCGACGACGTCGAGCGCTTCGTTGCGGACCTGGAGGGGCAGGTGCGGCACAGCGCTCCCGAGGTGTCGATCGAGCTGGTCGACAAGCCGCGAATCGACCTGCTGCGTCGACAGGCCCGGTTGCGGGTCGACAACTTCCGGCGGCGGCGAGCCAGGACCTTGGCCACCTCCGGCCGGTGGCGCCGCCAAGACCACTCCTATGATCACGGCGATTGGCGACCCCTCGGTCTGGCGCTGTACGAGCGGTTCGTGCAACCGGCCGACCTGCCGATGCGGCAGCTGGCCGGGGCCGCCCCTCGCCCTCGCCGGCAGCATGCCGTCGATTCGAAGGCCTCGACCGCGATGCATGCGGATGTTGCGGTCGGCGCCGGGCCCGAAACCGGGCAGCGGGCCGGCACCAGCTACAGCCGGCAGATCGCCGACGTGTCGGCGGAGCGGTGGGAGGTCGATCTCTGCTCGGTGACCCTGGCGATGCTCGGCTCCCGACGGACCAGCCTTGCTCGGGACTACGACGAGATGCTTGGACGGTCCGACATGGACGATTCCGAGGAGCCGTTCGGGGGACCGTTCGAGGCGCTGTTCAGCCCGCACCGGTCGGCTCCCGTCACCGCCTCGACGGAACCGACCCCACCGCTGTCGCTGGATCAACGGCTGGTTCTGCCCGCCGACGACGCTCAGGCCCGAGCCACGCGACGGGCGGTGAGGGGCGAGTCGTTCATCATCCAGGGGCCGCCGGGTACCGGCAAGAGCCAGACCATCACCAACGTGATCGCCGCTCTGGTGACCAGAGGGAAACGGGTGCTGTTCGTGTGCGAGAAGCGGGCGGCGATCGACGTCGTGGCCCACCGGCTGCGGCAGGTCGGACTCGGGGAGCTGACCGCAACGATCCACGACTCACAGCTCGACCGCAAGCAGTTCGTGAAGGAGCTCGGCGCCACCTACCACCGCTGGCTGGAGCACGGCGCCGCGACGAACGCCGACGGCGCG
>JBPEXC010000376.1:0-4171 GCA_052032035.1 Acidimicrobiales bacterium
CCGAGCCCCTCGGCGACCTGGTCGCGCCGTTCGAGGCAGTGGCCGCCGACGTCAACGCCGACGGCGGCCTGGGCGGACGCCCGGTGGAGCTCGCCATGTTCCAGTTCGACCTCCTCGTCGACGGCGACGCCGTCCGGGCCTGCCTCGAGGCCACCCAGGACGCCGAGGTCGACGTGGTCGTCGGCCTCGACGGCGTGTTCGGCGACCCGGTCACCTGTGTCACCGACCAGAACGAGACCCCGATGGTGGCCCTCGACGGCATGCCCGCCGAGTTCTACGACAACGCCGAGGGGCGCCTCTTCACCCTGCTGCCGTCCAAGGACGAGAGCCAGCGGGCGATCGCGGCAGCCTTCGCCGACGAGCTCGCCTCCGCCCCCTTCGCCGTGTTCGCCACGATCGACACCGGCGGCGACTACGACGCCGTCGAGGCGTCGCTCCTGCCGGAGCTCGCCGCCCGCGGCCTCGAGCCGGCGGTGACCGTCGTGCTCGACGCCGACGGTGAGGTCGCCGCCAGCCAGATCCCGATCGAGATCGAACAGCTCGCCGCCGCCGGCGTCGAGACGATCATCTCGACCTCCGGGTTCTTCTCCACCGCTCCCTTCGCCCAGGCCCTCACCGCCGCCGGGCTCGACGTCACCTGGGTCGGCTCCGACGCGGGTGGCTTCGCCAGCGACCTCTACGCCTCGCAGATGGGCGCCGACCAGCTCGACGGCGCGATGGCCGTCACCGTGTCGCAGCTGGGGTGGGCACCGGCCGGCCTCGACGAACCGGCCGCCGAGGCCGCGTGCCGCGAGCGGGTGGGTGGCCTGACCGGCACCCCGATCGAGGCCGACACCCTCGAGACCGTCGGCGCCTTCCGGGCCTGCATTGCCTTCGACCTCCTCACCGCGGCTGCCGACAGCTCTCCGGACGACCTGGCCGCCGGATTCGGGGCGATCGGTTCGATCGACCTGCCGACCTACGGGCCCGTCACCTTCGACGGCGACCCGACCGGCACGTCGCTCGTGCGCCGCGTCACCTGGCAGGCCGACTGCGAGTGCTGGACGCCCGAGGGCGACTTCTTCGACCCGTTCTCGTGACGGAGGAAGCTCTCAGTCTGCGAGAGTCCCTGCGGGCCGGTGGCTCGTCGACGGTCGCGATCTGCGCCGGACTGGCCCTGGTCGACGAGTTCGACCAGGCCGTCCTCGGCGTGTTCGCCCCGGAGATCCAGCGGGCGCTCGGCGTGAGCACCACCGGCCTGGCGGCGATCGCCACCACGGCCGGCGCGGTGTTCGTCGCCGGGTCGGTACCGATCGCCCGCCTCGCCGACCGGTCGAGCCGGCGTCGCATCGTGGTGGTCGCCACCCTCGTGTGGGCCGCCGCCCTCGCCTCGCTGTCGGTGGTGGCGAACCTGTTCCAGTTCGTCGTCGCCCGCGTCGTCGGCGGCATCGGCAAGTCGAACTCGTTGCCGGTGCACGGGTCGCTCCTCGCCGACGCCTACCCCGAGCGGGCTCGCGGTGCCATCTACGCCCTCCACGGCGCCGCGGCCCCGCTCGGCCGGGTGGTGGCGCCCCTCTCGATCGCAGCGGTGTCGCTGGCCGTCACCGGTGAGGACGCGTGGCGGACCGTCGCCATGTTGGCGGCCCTGCCCCCGCTGGCGATGGCGGTGGTGTCCGGCATGTTCCTCGTCGACCCCGAACGGGGCGGCCAGGAGCGGGCCCGGCTCCTCGGCGCTGCTCCCACCACCTCTCAGGCACCGCCGCAGGTGTCGATCTCGATGGCGTTCGCCCGCATCCGCCGCATCGCCACCTTCGACCGGATCGCCACCGGCGTCGGCGTGATCGGCTTCACCATCTTCACCGTCCCGATCTTCGTCAGCCTCGTGCTCGAGCAGCGCTTCGGGCTCGACGCCGCCGGCCGCAGCCTCGTCACCACCGCCGCTGCGGCCGCGTCCCTCGTCGCCGTGCCGGTCGGCGCCGGCATCGGCGGCCGACTCTTCGCCCGCGACCCCGCCGCCCTGCTCCGCCTGATGGGGGTGGCCGTGGTGGCGTCGAGCCTCTGCACCGCCGTCGCCGTCTTCCTCCCGTCCACCGTGTGGTTGACCGTCGCCTTCGCCGTCGGTAGCGCCATCGGCTCGGCCGGCTTCGTGATGCTGTTCGTCGTGATCGCCGCGGTCGTGCCGCCCGACCTGCGGGCCCAGGGCTTCTCCCTCATCGGCGTCTACGTCTTCCTGATCGGTGGCTTCTTCGGCTCGATCGTCGCCGGCATCGTCGCCGACTCGGTCGGGACCCGAGCCGCCATCCCGATCGTCCTCCTCCCCGCGGCCGCCCTCGGTGGCGCCCTGATCGTGCGCGCCGGCGCCACGGTCGAGGCCGACATGGCCAACGTCGAGGCCGACGTGCGCGAGGCCGCCGACGAAGCGGCGCGCCGGGCCGCCACCGGCGACGTCGCCGTGCTCCAGGTGCGCGGCCTGCGGGTCTCGATCGGCCCGGTCCCGATCCTGCACGGCATCGACCTCGACGTCGCCGAACGCGAGATCGTCGCCATCGTCGGCACCAACGGGTCGGGCAAGTCGACCCTGCTGCGCGCCATCAGCGGGCTGGTCGTGCCCGAGCGAGGTGTGATCCGATTCGGTCCGACCGACGTGACCCTCCACGCCGCCCACGCCCGAGCCCGCGCCGGCATCGTCCAGCTCTCGGGCGGCCGCTCGGGCTTCGGCGACCTCACCGTGCGCGAGAACCTCGACCTCGCCGCCGTGCGACTCGACCCCGACGAACGGGAACGGCGGGTGGCCGGCGCCCTCGAGCTGTTCCCCGAACTCCGCCACCTGCTCGACCGTCGCGGCACCGACCTGTCGGGCGGCGAACAGCAGATCGTCGGCCTGGCCCGGGCCCTCGTCGTCGGGCCGAAGCTGTTCCTGATCGACGAGCTGTCACTCGGTCTCGCCCCCGTCGTCGTCGGCCGCCTGGTCGAGGCCCTGCAGGAGATCCGCGCCGCCGGGACCGCCATCGTCATCGTCGAGCAGTCGTTGAACGTCGCCGCCGTCGCCGCCGACCGGGTCGTGTTCCTCGACCGCGGCGAGGTGCGCTTCGAGGGCTCGGCCGCCGAACTCGACGAGCGCCGCGACCTGGCCCGGTCGGTGTTCTTGGGTTCAGCATGAGCCTCGACCTCCTCCTCGTCGGTCTCGTCACCGGCGCCACCTACGGCCTGCTCGGCCTCGGCCTCACCCTCGTCCACCGGCTGAGCGGCACCCTCAATCTCGCCCACGGGGAACTCGGCGCGTTCGGTGCCGCCGCCTGCGCCGTGCTGGCGGTCCGGTTCGGGTGGCCGTTCCCCCTCGCCCTCGCCGCCGGCGTCGTCGGCGCCGCCCTCCTCGCCGGGGCCGCCGAACTCATCGTCGTCAAACGCCTCGGCGACCGGCCCCAGGTGGTGGCGATGGTGGCCACGATCGGCGTCGGGCAGCTCTGCGCCCTCCTCCGCGTGTCGCTGCCCGACGTCGCACTGTTCGAGCCCTTCCCCACCCTCGGTACGCAACCCGTCGCGCTCGGGCCCTTCGATCTGTCGCCGGCCGAGCTCGGCGCCCTGGTGCTGGTACCGACGATCGGGATCGGCGTGTGGTGGGTGCTCGCCCGCACCACGATCGGCGCCGTCGTGCGAGCCACCGCCGCCAACCCCGAGGCGGCCCGCCTGTCGGGCATCGACGCCGGCCTGGTGTCGTCGCTCGTGTGGGTCTCGGCCGGCTCGCTGGCCGCCGTCGCCACGATCGCCGCGGTTCCCCTTCGCGGCGGCACGGCGGCGGCGGTCGCCACCCTCGGGCCGGGCCTCCTGTTGCGTGGGTTCGCCGCGGCTGCGGTCGGCCGGCTCCGCTCGGTGCCCCTCGTGCTCGCCGGCGGTCTGATCATCGGCGTGGTCGAAGCGCTGGTGCTCCGATGGTCGAGCGACCCGGGCGCCGCCAACCTGGTGGTGTTCGCCGTCGTGATGATCGGGTTGGCGACGCTGCCCCGATCGGCGGCGGCCGTTCCGGCCGCCGTGCCGACCGAACGTCCGTGGAGCGACTGGCCCGACACCCTCCGGGTCCGGGCCGCCCGGCACGCACCCGCCGTCGTCGCGGTGGCGGCCCTGGTCGCCCTCCCGTTCCTCGTCACCGGTGCCGGCGCCACCTTCCAGCTCGGCCGGCTGGCCGTCGTCGCCA
>JBPEXC010000377.1:0-5792 GCA_052032035.1 Acidimicrobiales bacterium
GCTGACGAAGGGCACGAGGAAGGCGCCCACGCTGAGGCCGCCGAGGATCGACGCGCCCCACAGGCGCCGGGGCGACAGCACCATCACCCCGATGGTGAAGCCGATCGCCGGGAGGAGGTGGAGCGGCGGTGGGGCGTCGACACCGCGCTCGTAGGCGACGTTGATCGCCACGAAGACCACCTCGACGATCGTGACCACCAGCGTGAGCACGACGAACTGGGCCCAGTGGGGACGCCGCGCCATCCACCCGATCGCCGTGCGCACCGGGCTACGCCCAGGGGGCGTCCGCTCCGGAGGATTCGGGCGGCCCAGCGAGGTAGGCGGCGCCATGGATCCACCTAACCACACGGGGGACACCGAACGTCGGGTCGCTATGACCATCGTCACACGTCTGTCATGAACGCGACGTGGTGTCGCTCTGTCACCGGCGCTGGAGTGTCACCGGCGCTGGAGTGTCACCGCGGAGCGGTCGGGTGGGAGAGCAGCGGGTGCGGTCGGGTGGGAGAGCAATAGCCTGATCGGCGTGTCGGATCGCAGTGTTGATCAGGGGGTCGTCGAGGTGGCGACCTCCGCTCCCGAACAGACACGGCTGGTCGGCGCAGCCCTCGCCGACGTCCTCGACGCCGGGGATCTCGTCGTGCTCAACGGCGACCTCGGGGCCGGCAAGACGTGCTTCTCCCAGGGGGTCGGCCGGGGCCTCGGCGTCACCGACCGCATCACGAGTCCGACCTTCACGATCGCCGCGGAGTACGAGGGTCGGGTGCCGATGCACCACCTCGACGTCTACCGGCTCGACGACCCGGCCGACACGATCGATCTCGATCTCCCGGAGCTGCAGGAGTCGGGCGTGGTCCTGATCGAGTGGGGCGACGAGATCGACGCGGTGCTGCCCGCCGAGCGGCTGACGGTCACCCTCTTCTTCGACGATGACCGTGACGACGGCCGCATCATCGAGCTCTCCTGGAGCGGTCCGAACTGGGAGCGGCGTGCCGCGCAACTCAGCGCCCTCGCCGACAGTGCTGCCCCGACCGACAGTCTCGCCGCCGGTGTTGTACCGACCGATGGTGGGGGCCCGGCGTGACCGAGCCGCTGCGACTGGCGATCACCTCGTCCACGGGCCTCGTCGGTGTGGCGATCGGGCGCGGCGACGTCGTGCTCGCCCACCGGCACGCCGCGACCGACCGGCGCCACGCCGAGGAACTCACCCCGATGCTGGCCGCCGTGCTGGCCGACGCCGCGGTGCGCGTCGATGATCTCGACGGGATCGTCGTCGACGTCGGACCGGGTCGGTTCACGGGCCTGCGCGTCGGCGTCGCCGCCGCCCGCACGCTGGCGTTGGTCGGCGACCTCCCGGTGGTGCCGGTCACCAGCCTGGAGAGTCTCGCCACCGACGGTGCGGCCACCGCCGGCGCCGGCGCCGGCGGTTGCGTCGCCGTCGTCGACGCCCGCCGAGCCGAGGTCTTCGTGCAGCGCTTCGTCGACGGTGCCCCCGTCGCGGCGGCGGTGAGCCTCTCGCCGGAGGCCGCTGCCGCCCTGGTGGTCGAGGGCGACGTCGTGTGCGGCGACGGCGCCGACCGCTACCCGGAGGCGTTCGCAGGGGCCACGGTGGTGCCGGGTCTCGAACCGTCGGCGGCGACCATGCTCGCCCTCGCTGCGGACCGCCCCGGTCGCCCGGGCCCCGAGGTCGAGCCCGCCTACCTGCGCGACCCCGACGTCCAGATCAACATCAAGACCCGGCACACGCCCCCGAAGCCGCGGCGTCGCCGGCGGTCCGGCACGTGAGCGACGGCGCGCCGCCGGTGCTCGGGTTGCGCTTCGTGCCGCTGTCGGCCGAGGTGCTCGACGAGGTGGCAGCGATCGAGGCGCTCAGCTCGCCCAGTCCCTGGGGGCGGGGGCTGTTCGCCGACGAGCTCGAGCTCGACGACGCCGTGCGGTCGTGGGTGGTGGCCCTCGACGAGCGCGACGCGGTGGTCGGGTTCGCCGGCCTGATGTTCGTCGCCGACGACGCCCACGTGCTCAACATCGCCGTGCACCCCGACCTCCGCCGGCGCCGGATCGCCGCCGCCATGCTGCGCGAACTCGTCGCCGACGCGCGTCGACGCGGCGTCGCCGGCCTCACCCTGGAGGTGCGGGTGTCGAACCGGCCGGCTCGGGCCCTCTACGAACGGGTGGGCTTCACCAGCGCGGGGGTGCGTCCCGGCTACTACCCCGACGGCGAGGACGCCGAGATCCTGTGGGCCCACGACCTGCCCGCCGTCGCCGCCCGATGCGAGGAGACCGCCCCGCGATGACCGACCAGCCCCGCACCGTGCTCGCCATCGAGACCAGCTGCGACGAGACGTCGGTCGCCATCGTGCGGTCCGGCGACGACCCCACCGACCTCACGGTCCTGGCCAACGTCGTGTCCTCGCAGATCGAACGGCACGCAGAATTCGGCGGCGTCGTCCCCGAGGTGGCCAGTCGCGCCCACCTCGAGATGCTCGAGCCGGTGCTGACCGCTGCCCTCGACGAGGCCGGGCTGGGCCGGGGCGACATCGACGCCGTCGCCGCCACCCACGGGCCCGGACTGATCGGGGCCCTGCTGGTCGGCGTGACCGAGGCGAAGACCCTGGCCCTCGCCTGGGACGTGCCCTACGTCGGGGTCAACCACATGGAGGGGCACCTCTTCGCCACCTTCCTCGAGCGCCCCGACCTGCGGCCGCCCCTCGTCGTCCTCCTCGTGTCGGGTGGCCACACGCTGATCGTCGAACTGAGCGAACTCGGCGCCTATCGGATCCTCGGGTCGACGATCGACGACGCCGCCGGCGAGGCGTTCGACAAGGTGGCCCGGTTCCTCGGGCTCGGCTATCCGGGCGGCCCGATCATCGATCGCCTCGCGAGCGAGGGCGATCGTGACGCGATCACGTTCCCCCGCGGGATGCTCGACGAGGGACTCGACTTCTCCTTCAGCGGGATGAAGACGGCCGTGATCAACTACGTGCGCCGCCATCCCGACGCCGAGAACGCCGACCTCGCCGCCGCGTTCCAGGAGGCGGTGGTCGACGTGCTCGTCACGAAGGCGATGCGAGCGGCCGAACAGACCGGGGCTCGTGGCGTCTGCCTCGGGGGAGGGGTGGCGGCCAACTCCCGGCTGCGCGAGCGGTTCGCTGCCGAGGCCGCCGCTCGCGGCCTCGACTGCCTGGTGCCCGACCGGGCGTTCTGCACCGACAACGCGGCGATGATCGCCGCCGCGGCGTCGTGGCGGCTCCGTGTCGACGGTGCCACCGGGCTCGACGACGGCGCCCATCCCAACCTGCGCTTGCCGACCCTCGGCTAGCACGGTCAGGCCGGCACGGTCAGGCCAGCACGGTCAGGCCAGCACGGTCAGGCCAGCACGGTCACCAGCTCGCCGACGTCGGCCACCCGGGCGTGGTCGAAGCCGTCGTGGTGGTCGAAGGGGTCGAGCTGCACCACCTGCATGCCGGCACGGGTGGCGGCCAGCACGTCGGCCTGCACGGTGTCGCCGACGTAGAGCACCCGGTCGGCGGGGATGCCGAGGGCGTAGAGGGCCGGGGCCATGATGACCGGGTCGGGCTTGCGCACGCCGACGAGCGCCGAGTCGATGATCGCCGCCACGACCGGCAGCGGTCCCTCGAGCACCTGGCAGATGCCCTGGTTGCGGCACTGTTCGGGCGCCGTGCCGTCGTTGTTCGACACGATCGCCGTCGGCATGCCCGAGGCCGCCAGGCGATGGAAGGCGGCGATGTTGTCCTCGTGGGGCCAGTCCCAGCCCACCCGGAACGCCACCTCGAGCTCGTCGATCCGGTCGGCCGGGATCCCGAGGTCGGTGCCGTAGGCATGGTCGTAGCGTCGCCAGAAGTCCGGGCGGTGCTCGGCGGCGTCCTCGCCGTCGAGGGCGAGGTGGTGGACCGCGGCGTGGTGGGCCCGTCGGAACCGATGGTCGAACTCGTCCTCGGCGGGCACCGGGAGACCGGCGGTCGCCATCTGTTCGGCGGCCGGTCCGGGGTTGGGGTAGACGAAGACGCCGCCAAGGTCGAACACGACCGCCTCGACGAGGTCCGGTTGGAAGGTCATGGGGCGAATCGTGGCACAGCGACGATTGGGGGACGTCGCGACGGGGCAGACTGACGCCCATGTCGTTCGCCCTGCTCGCCGCCGAGTCGTCGTCTCGGTCCAACTTCGTCGATCTCGACGTCAGCACCACGTGGTGGGTCGGCCTGGCGGTGGTGATCTGCCTGATGCTGGCGCTCGACCTCTACCGCCATCGCGACGACCACGAGCCGAGCACCCGGGAGGCCACCACCGAGACCCTGTTCTGGGTGGCGTGCGGTCTCGCGTTCTCCGTCGCGGTCTACCTCGGGTTCGGCGGTGCGGCCTGGGGGGAGTACATCTCGGGCTACCTGATCGAGAAGTCGCTCAGCATCGACAACGTGTTCGTGTGGGCGATCCTGTTCTCGACGATGAAGATCCCCCTCAAGTACCAGCACCGGGTGCTGTTCTGGGGCATCTTCGGCGCCCTCGTCCTGCGCCTGCTCTTCATCCTGATCGGCAGCGCCCTGATCGCCCGCTTCTTCTGGCTGCTCGTCGTCTTCGGGGCCTTCCTGGTCGTCACCGGCATCCGGATCATCCGCCACCGTGACGACGAGGGCGAGAACACCAAGACCACCGGCCTCGGGCTGCTGCGGCGGTTCATGCCCGTCAGCGAGCAACTCGACGGCCACAACTTCTTCACCCGTATCAACGGGCGCCGGGCCGCCACCCCGCTGTTCGCCGCCCTCGTCGTGGTCGAGTTCACCGACGTGATCTTCGCCCTCGACTCGGTGCCCGCCGTCCTGGCGGTGTCGAACGAGCCCTTCATCGTGTTCGCGTCCAACGCCTTCGCCATCCTCGGCCTGCGGGCGATGTACTTCCTGCTGGCCAACGCCCGGCAGCGGTTCCACTACCTGTCCCATGCGCTGGGCGGGATCCTGATCTTCGTCGGCATCAAGATGGCGGTCAGCCACTGGTACCACTTGGAGACCTGGATCAGCCTCACCGTCATCGTGGCGTTCCTGATCGGCGCCGTGGTGTTCTCCGAGCTCAAGACCCGGCGGGACCAGGATCTTCACCCGGTGGGGTGAGCCGTCACGTCCCGTGACCAGGGGGCTCGGTTCATCGTGGCGTAACGGTCCACTGATGTTCTCGACCCCGATCTTGCCTAGGTTGCATGCCATGAGCGGCTCGCCGACCACCCCCCTGATGGTCTCCTGGGACCTCGCCGGCCGACGTGTGGTCGTCGCCGGCGCCGACGTGGTGGGCACCGCCAAGGTCGAGCGTCTGCTCGCCACCGGCGCCGACCTCACCGTCGTCGCTCCCGCGTGGTCGAGCCGAATCACCGACCTGGCCGAGGCCGGCCGGATCGTGGCGATCGGGCGGCGGTTCCGGCCGAGCGATGTGCGGGGGGCAGCGTTGGTGGTGGCGGCCACCGACGACCCCCGCCGCAACCGGTCGATCCGTCGCTGGGCCCGGCTCGCCGGGGCGCTCACGCTGTCGGTCGACGATCCGAGCGATGCGGACGTGCACCTGCCGGCGACGATCCGCCGGGGTGACGTCACCGTGGCGGTCAGCACCGACGGGTCGAGCCCGGCGGCGGCCCGGTTCCTGCGGGAAGAGCTGGCGGCGGCGATCCCCGACGGGGTCGGCGAGCTCGTGCGGCAGGCGGCCGACGCTCGCGACCACCTGCGGTCGACCGCCCGCTATCGCTACGACTACCCCGCCTGGCGGCAGCGGTTCCTCGAGCCCGGGCTCGAGGC
>JBPEXC010000378.1:0-3412 GCA_052032035.1 Acidimicrobiales bacterium
ACGTCACCGACTTCTTCGCCGCCTTCGAGGGCATGGACCAGGGGTTCCGGGACCGAGCGGCCGAGATCGACGCCCTGCTCGCCGGGCCGACCACCCGCTACGTGGCGGTCACGGCGCCGGCCGCGCAGACGGTCGACGAGACCCGCTGGTTGGTCGACGAACTCGCCGGGCGGGGTCGTGTGGTCGACCTGGTCGTGGCCAACCGGCTCCTGCCCGACTTCGGATGGCGCCCCGACGAGCACGACGACCTCGATCCGCTCGACGCCAACCTGGCCGACCTGGCCCGACGCCGCGACGCCCAGCTCGACGCCCTCGACCCGCTGCGGTCTGCGGTCGCGCCCCGGGCCTCTGCCCCGGCGTCTCGCTCGATGGTGCAGATCGCCGAGCAGGCCGACCCGGTCACCGACGGTGCCGCCCTCGGCGTGATCGCCGAGCAGTTCGACGCTGCGGTGTCGGCGTTGGGGCTCGCTCAGTCCTGAGCGTCGTCGAGCGCTTCCTCGGCCTCGTCGAGGCTCTCGGCCACCGGCACGATGCGGTCGAAGCCGGTGGTGTGGAGCAACCGGGTGATGGTGGGTCGGTCGCAGAACACCGAGACGGCGCCGTCGGCTTCGCGAGCCCGACGGATGCCTCCGATGAGTGCGCCGAGACCGGCGGAGTCCATGAAGGGCACGTCCGACAGGTCGATGAGGAGGCGCTGGGCGCCGGCCAACTCGGCGAGCGCCTCACGGAACGCGCTCACCGAATAGGCGTCGAGCTCGCCCGACGGCCGGCACAGGGTGTAGTTCTCGCCTTCCTCGACGTGGATCTCGAGCACGGTGAAGGGTCCTCCTCGCCGGAACGTGGGCGCCGTGGTCGGCGACAGTTCCGGCCGCGGCGTCGCACGATGCTAGCGCTTGAACGGGGCGCGCCGACCTCGGGCTAGGCTTTCGCCCGTGACCGTGATCCTGCTCGCCACCGACGCCGACGACCTGTTCGCCGAGGTCGACAACGCCCTGGCCGGCGACGACACCACCGTGCTCCGGGTCCGCAAGGGCGCCGACGTGCTGCCGGTGGTCGAGGCCAAGAACCCCGATCTCGTGCTGCTCGACCTGCAGATCGGCAACATGGGTGGGGTGGCCACCTGCCTCGCGATCCGCCAGGAAGAGGGCTTCGGTCGCCTCGAGAAGCGTGCGGTCGGCCTCCTGCTCGACCGTTCGGCCGACGTGTTCCTCGCCGAGCAGGCCCGGGCCGACGGTTGGCTGATCAAGCCCCTCGATCCGCTGCGCCTCCGTCGACTCGCCAACGAGCTTTTGTCGGGCTCGTCGGTGTTCGAGGGTGTGCCTGCTGCGTCCTGAGGGATACCCTCTCGGGACACAACAACGGGTTGTGGCGCAGGTTGGTAGCGCGCCTCGTTCGGGACGAGGAGGTCGGGAGTTCAAATCTCCCCAACCCGACCAGTGAGATTCACCATGGAGGCCTGGGACGGGCTGGCCGACGGTTCGATCACCGTCACCTTCCGTCGATGGAAACGGCCCCAGGTGATCTCGGGCCGGCAGTATCGATCACCTGCCGGCATGCTCGAGGTCTCGGCGATCGACGAGATCGCCGAGTCCGACATCACCGACGCCGACGCTCGCTCGGCGGGAGCGGCCGACGCCGCCGAGGTGCTCGAACGTCTCGGCCCAGCCACCGACGACACCACGCTCTACCGGGTGCGGTTCCACAACGCCGGCGCCGATCCCCGTGACGTCCTGCGGGAGACGATCCCCGACGCCGAGGAGATCGCCACGATCCTCGCCCGGTTCGACCGGCTCGACGCTGCGTCGTCGTGGGGGCCGTGGACTCGCGCCACCCTCCGGGCGATCGCCGAACAGCCCGAGGTGCGAGCGCCCGACCTGGCCGAATCGTTCGGGCGGGAGACCAAGCCGTTCAAGCTCGACGTCCGCAAGCTGAAGGGTATGGGCCTCACCGAGAGCCTCCGGATCGGCTATCGCATCTCGCCGCGCGGGCAGGCCGTGCTCGACGCCCTCGACGCGGAACCCTGACCGCTCCCCGCTCGATCCGACGGCCGTCCCTGCCGATACCTACGGTGTGGGCATGCTCGAACGTCCCGTTCGCCTGGCCGGCGTTCTCGCCGGTGGCCTGACCAGTGGCCTCGCCACCGGCGTCGCTGCCGTGCGCGACGCCGGGTCGGAGCGGCTGCGGTCGGCGGTGATCGGCGACGAGGGCCTGTCGCCCGACGAGCTGGCCACCGCCGACGACCCCGGGCTGTTCGGACCGGAGTCGGTGGCGTGGCGTATCCACGCCGATGGCGCCATGTTCATCGGCGGCCTCCGGTCGCTGATGCTCCAGACGTTGCACCCGCTGGCGATGGCCGGTGTGGCCGAGCACAGCGACTACCGCCACGACCCGTGGGGTCGCCTCAACCGGACCGGCCGCTTCATCGGCGCCACCACCTTCGGGTCGACCCCGACCGCGGAGACGTCGATCGCGATGGTCCATCGTGTCCACCAGCGGGTGGTGGGCACCGCGCCCGACGGCCGTCCCTACGCCGCCAACGACCCCCATCTGCTCCTCTGGGTCCACGTCGCCGAGGTGGCGAGCTTCCTCGACGCCTACGAGCGCTACGGCGACGGCAAGCTGCGCGACGCCGAGAAGGACCGCTACGTGGCGGAGATGGCCGAGGTGGCCCGCCGCCTCGGGTCGGAGACACCCCCGACGAGCGTGCGAGAACTCGACGACGTGCTCGCGACGTTCCGAGCCGAGTGCGCAGCGGGCGAGCAGGCTCGCGACGCGATGAAATTCCTCCTGGTGCCGCCGGTGCCGGCCGCCCTGCGCCCGAGCTACGCCCTGGTGAGCGCCGCAGCGCTGTCGAGCCTGCCCCGCTGGGCCCGACGGGAGCTCCGGGCACCGGTGCCGCCGCTGGTCGAACCGCTCGGGGTGCACCCGGCGGCGCTCGCCCTCACCCGCACCCTCGGCTGGCTGATGCAGCCGGAGCACGACCAGCCCGCTCGGTAGCCTGCGAGCCATGCAGCTCGATGAGTTCCAGGCGCTGATGCACGACCTCTACGGGGAGGCCGACCAGGAGCGCGGCATCCCGTCGACGGTCGCCTGGCTCTGCGAGGAGGTCGGCGAACTGGCTCAGGCCGTCCGCAAGGGCACCGAGGCCGAACAGCTCCACGAACTCGGCGACGTGCTCGCCTGGGTGGCCAGCCTCGCCAACCAGATCGGCCTCTCCCTCGAGGACGCGGCCCAGCGCTACGTCACCGACCCGCCCTGACGCTGCCCATCGCCGCCTCACCCCGCCCCGTCCGCCTCGGGAAGCCGCCCGCGAACGATCCCGCGTTCGGGTCAGTTCTGACCTCTTCGCGGACGAGTTCCCGCCACGTGGGTGATCCGCGTCCCGACGAACCGGTCGCCGGCCGGCTCGAAC